>JANMME010000139.1:0-9797 GCA_031373015.1 Saprospiraceae bacterium | reverse complement strand
TTATTCCCAAACATTACGAAACTGCAACTGATTCAAAATCTGGAGTCGGTTTATTTGATTGACGGTCAATTGGTTTTGAGCATTTAGCTGGTTGCCAATGGCCATTAGATAATCTACAACGCGGGCTTCGCCCGTGCGGAGCAAACGGCCATTGGCTTCGATGAGGGCGCGGGTTACTTGGAGTTCTGCTTGCGCCGAGGCGTCAAGTTGGTCGAGGGCAGCCAACTGTTGGCGGGCCTGGGCAATTTCCTGTTGGTATTGTTGAAGAAAAAAATCGCGGTAGCCTTGTCGGGTGTTTTCGAGCAAGGCCGTTTTTTCATGCTGCAAGCGACGCTGATCACCATCGTATAACACGATGCTGACACCGATGCCGATGCTGAACCCCAAGTTTTTCCAGCCTTGGCTTTGAAACGAGGAATTGAAACCTGCATCGCCAAACACGTTCACAGAAGGGCTGTACGGGAGATCAATCAGTTGGTCGTTGGCGCGGATTTGAAGACTGTCCAAGGCATATTGTCGGTAGAAAACGGTGCTCTCCACAGGCGGTAACACGGGCAATTGGAGCGCCGGTGGGGACAAAGTTACGGTAGTCGTGTCGGTCAGGCCAGAAAGATAATTGAGTGCGGCCACCTCGTTTTGGTACTGGATTTCGAGTTGCCTTACCGCCGTTTCCTGCTGACGGAGCGAACTTAGGAAGCCTAAGTAATCAGTTTGGCGGTAAATGTTTTGCTCGGTCAGGCGCTTGAACACTGCGTCTTCGCGGCGCAAAATCTCTAGGGTTTCGCGGTTGAAGGCTAGTTGCTGAGCCTTGCCAAAAGATGTTATATACTGCGCCCCTATGCTTCGGCGAATGTCCTGCTCCGTCAAACGGGCCTTGTTTTGCAGGTTTTCAGTTTGCACCGCCAGTGCTTGAAATGAAGCCCTGAGGTTTTGTTTTGGCACAAATACGGGCTGGTTCACGCTCAGCAGTGCATTGAAAAAGCCACCGTTGCTCAGCGCAGGGTCGTAGCCGAAGCCCCGGTAATTGGGTGCAAGGACGGCGGTTGAGCCGGCCATTACCTTAGGGCGCAAGTTGGCCCTGACGAGTAGGCTGTCTTGGCGATTGAGCGCGGCCTGGTTGCGCAGGTCGCGAAAGATTGGTGTGTTTCGAAGGGCCGATTGGAGGTAAAAATCTAGATTTCGCTCTTGGGCTTGGAGCGTAGATGCGATAGACAATAGGAGTAAAATCAAATATCGCATAGCGTAGGGCGAATTGTGCTAAAAGGGCTAATTCACACAAAATAGGTAGATTTCGTCAAAGGACGGGTTTCTGGCTGTCCCTTCCTAATTCCGTGTAAAATTCTCCAACAATCGCGTTCTAAATTGAATTTGTGTCATTTCAACCTGTCAATGCTTTCTCAAATGAGCAACTGGCAGGTTTCAATGAGCAACTGGGTATGGTGTTTTGGAGAATGCCTCCGACCTTTGGCTTTGGAAATATCCCCAAATCCACAGATCCCCGAATCCACCTCGCCTACGCCCCCGCCTGCGTTAAAACTACGGCGGATGAAAAGGCTTCGGCGGGTAAAAAATCAACACTCACCATGACAGCAATCCTCATTGACGACGAACCCAACGCCACCGAAGCACTCACCAACATGCTCCGCATGACCACCCCCGATGTGGAGGTGATTGGGGTGGCTAATGACCCCCAACGCGGCATCGAACTCATCCAAGAGCGGCAGCCGGACTTGCTTTTCCTCGACATACAGATGCCCCATATAACGGGCTTTGAGTTGCTGGAAAAATTGGGGAAATTCAGTTTCGCGGTCATTTTCACCACGGCCTATGACCAGTATGCGCTGCAAGCCTTCAAGGTGTCGGCTGTGGATTACCTGCTCAAGCCGATTGATATGGACGAACTGGAAGCCGCTGTGGCCAAGGTGCGGGAGCGGATGCAGTCAACACAACCCGATTTCAGCGCCTTCGAGCGCTTGTTCCAGCAGGTGCAAAAACCCGAGCCACAGCGCATTGCCCTGCCCATCGGCGACGGACTCATGTTCGTGCCCGTCGCTGACATCGTGCGGCTGCAATCAGATTCAAATTACACCATGTTTTATCTCGTCAATCGCGACAAAGTGCTGGTATCCAGAACCTTGGGTGATTATGAAGACATGCTAGTAAAGCAGAATTTCTGCCGCGTTCATCATTCCCATATCATCAACCTGGCACAAATGAAGCGCTACATCAAGACGGATGGCGGCTACGCCGAAATGAGCGACGGCTCGAAAGTGGAAATTTCGAGAAGGAAGAAGGATGATTTTGTGGCGATGCTGGGGGCGGGGGTTTAAATCTTAATCTACCCAACTATTGCACCGTAACGATAACCTTATACTTCTCATATTTCCCATAATCCGCACAGGTAACCGCATCCGTATTCACAAAAGTGATGGTTTTGCCTCCAATGGTCTTAGCATGGGGAAGATTGACCGGGTTGCTATTGGTGGTGAGGGTAAAGGTGGTGTCTATGCCTGTCGCTGTAGTGACGTGAAACGTAGCATCTACCGAGCCTTCCCAAAGGCACTCCGTATTGCAAGGGCAACGGCCTTCATTTGCTCCTACAAAACAAATGGTCATGTTATGGTCGGTAAAAAGCGCGCAATCCTGCCATTCGATGGTGGCTTGTGCGCCGCTCACTGGATGGGTGGTGATGACTGGCTCTTTTTCCCCGCAGGAGGAAAAGGCGATAACTAGGGCACTGCTAATAATAAAAATTGAATTTTTCATAATTTGTATTGTGTTGAAATAAAATGTTATCAGTAAGACAGTCGCAGCTTCCAACAAGTTGCGGTTTTGGCCTCTTTTAACGTTACTGCAACAGCCAACAACTCCGTTTGCCGCGTTTTTAGGGTGTTTTCCTGTCAAAACAAATAGAACGATGTGCTCAACCTTCTTTAGTTTTGGCGCATTATTCACCAATCATTTCTCGTAAAATGACCCGTAATATTCTACTTCTTCCGCTTTTGTGCCTTGCTTTATTAGCACAAGCTCAATACTCCGAAAGTTTTTCTACGCCTAATAGAGGGTATCTACTCAATTTTGTAGATGACTTCAGCGGCGTTAACTGGTCCCTGTCTGCCTGGGACCAAGCTTCTGGCTTGCGGGATGCGAGTGATTATTTCAATACCACTGCTGTAGGGGTACTCGAAGCCATTGACCTGGATCAGGAAGTGTGTTGGGAAAGCCCGGTTCTGAATACCCTGACGGCTCCAGTGTTAAGCCTCAAAGTAGACCTCACTTGGTCTGGTTTTGACACAGATGTAATGGCCAATAATTGTTCAACCGATTGGATCAAGGTACTCTACAGGATTAATGGCGGTGCTTACGTGATGGTTCCCAATATAGCCGGCGGTAATGCCTGCGCCACGGTTTCCTATCCTTTTGAGAATCCCGGCCAATCGTACAATGGCAGTGTGTCCATCAATCAAATGGGTATTGTGGGCGACAGCACCATGAAAATAAAAGTCTGTGTTTCCACCAACGCCAATGCAGAAGTGGTTACTATTGACAATGTGTCCGTGACCGAAGCGGGGGTGACGCTTGGCAATAAAACACCCCTGTCAAGTGCTGGGTTCAGCCCAAAAGTGTTCCCAAATCCCACGAGTGGAATATCCTTGTTTACGTTCCAATTGCCTGAAAAACAAACATTTATACTCCGTATTTTTGACTCTTCCGGGCGTATAATCTACAGCCGCGAATACCTCGGTTCGGAGGGAGCGAACAACATTCCCCTACAATTAGAAGGCCTCGCTTCTGGTGTATATTGGATTGACCTCCAATCCGAGAACGGGAAAATGCAGCAGCGATTGGTGTTGCAGCGATAATAAACCAAATCCATACCCGTATAAATACCTGTTTTGCAAAACGAGCATTTTCACCCTTCACTAGCGAGGGTTTACTAAGGTAATTTTGCGGCATTATTTTTCACCTACCATCTCCTTTCGAATGATCCGCAACATCCTACTTCTACCGATTTTGTGCCTTGCATTTGCAGCACAAGCCCAATACTCCGAACCATTTTCTGTGGCCAATAAGGGCTATAAAATCAACTTTATAGACGATTTAACTGGCATAAACTGGACCTTATCCCCCTGGGCCACTGGTGGTGGAGAACGGGATGCCAGCGATTATTTCAACACTACGGCCGCAGGTGTATTGGAGTGCGTTGACCTGGACCAGGAAGTCTGCTGGGAAAGCCCACTCATCAACACCGTCGCAGCCAACCCTGTGAGCATAGAAATGGACCTTACCTGGGTTGGTTTTGATGTGGATGCTGCCGCAGGAAATTGCGAGGGTGACTATATCAAGGTGTTGTATAGTGTGAACGGCGGAGCCTACACCATGATTCCTAATGTAAAAGGCGGCAACGCATGCGCTACGGTAGCCTATCCTTTAAGCGGACCTCCCGGACCTTTTAATGACAATGTACATATCAATCACATGGGCATCGCTGGCGGCAGCACTTTGAAAATCAAGGTTTGCGTGTACACAAACGCCCAAGCTGAGATTGTGACCATTGATAACGTGAGTGTACCGCAAGCGGGCGTCTTTGTAGGCTGTGCCGCGCCCGTGCTCAGCACCGTGGTCAGCCAAGTAGGCTGCTCCAACCCTAACAGTGGGGCCATTGACCTCACGGTGAGCGGCGGCACACCAGCCTATACCTATTCGTGGACGGGCGGCGCAACCACCCAGGACTTGACCAACAAGCCCACGGGAACCTATACTGTGACCGTAACCGATGCGGCTTCCTGTACTGCTACCATCAGTGCCACCATCACAGCCGCTCCTGCGCTCTCTCTGACTACGCAAGTATTGGACGCGAGCTGCAACGGGAACATGGACGGAGAAATTGACCTTTCAGTGACCGGTGGTGTACCTGCCTACACCTACTCCTGGACGGGCGGCGCTACCACTCAGGATCGGGTAGGATTGGGCACGGGGACCTATACCGTTACTGTGACGGATGCTACCGGCTGTACCGCTACCAAGAGCGCTACGGTAGGCGTGCTTCCATCGGGAGCTTATAATGAACAATTCAACATTGCCAACAAAGGCTATCTGGCCAATTTTGTGGACGACTTCGCAGGGGTGAACTGGACGATGAGCAGTTGGGCCCCAGAGCCACCCGCACCTTTTGGCCGGGATGCGGCAGACTTTTTCCGCACCAGTGGCGGGGTTTTATATGGGGAAGATTTTGACCAGGATATCTGCTGGGAAAGCCCGCTGATTTCTTTGAATGGTGGAACCCAGTTCTCGGTTGACCTTGCCTGGACAGGTTTTGACAATCAGTCAGACGAATACATCAATGTGAAATACAGCATTGACGGCGGGGGCTATGTACAAGTGCCCAATGTAGTCGGTGGTGGCTCAGGAACCATCCAATACACGACCGGCCTAGACCACAACGGTTCTCAGACGGTGACAAAAACCGGGCTTTCGGGCGGCACCATTCAAATCCAGGTATGTGCGCAGTTCAATTCGAACAATGAAAACATGACCATTGACAATGTGAACATACCCGGAAGCAACAATTATTGTCCCGCACCCATCCCCACACTGACCAAAACCAACGTATCCTGCAACGGCGGCGCCAATGGCACGATCACGACCACCGTGACTAATGGTACAACGCCTTATACCTACGCCTGGTCTGACGGCGGTGTAACCACCCAAAACCGCACTGGCCTGGCAGCCGGCACTTATACCGTAACCGTGACGGACGCGAACATGGCCACTGGTACTGCTTCTATCCAGATCACACAACCTACAGCCATTGTATTGACCGAAACGCATGTCAACGTGTTGTGCAATGGCGCTTCTACGGGCTCCATTGACCTGACCGTTACAGGTGGCACAGGCGCCTACACCTATTCCTGGACGGGGGGGGCGACCACACAAGACAGATCGGGCATTGCCGCAGGCACTTACACTGTGACGGTGACTGATGCCAACGCCTGTACCAAAACCCTTTCTGTAACCATTACCCAACCCGCAGCCATTGTGTTGACGGAGACCCACGTGAATGTTGCCTGCAATGGTCAATCAAACGGCTCGATTGACCTTACAGTAACGGGTGGCACAGGCGCTTACACCTATTCCTGGACGGGCGGCGCAACCACACAAGACCGCTCGGGCCTCGCTGCCGGTACTTACACGGTGACTGTAACCGACGCCAATGCCTGCACAAAAACCCTTTCCACCACCATTACACAGCCTAATAACATCACCGTAAGCTCTGTAGACATCAATGTGCCTTGCCGTGGCGACGCCACCGGGGGCTTTAACATCACCGTATCCGGAGGTACGCCTGGTTATACCTATGACTGGAGCAACAACGGCCCTCAAAACCCGGATACCGACCCGGAAGACTTAATGAATGTAGTAGCAGGTATTTACACTGTATCCATTACCGATGCCAATGGTTGTCTAGGTTTTTTTGCAGATACGGTCAAGCAGCCCGCTACTTTATTGGCCCTGAGCACCACCCAGGTGAATGTGCAGTGCACTGGCAACTCAACGGGTTCGATTGACCTGACGGTAACAGGCGGAGGATCTCCCTACACCTATTCCTGGACAGGCGGCGCCACCACGCAAGACCGCTCGGGCCTGGCCGCAGGTACTTACACCGTAACAGTAACGGATGCGAACAACTGTGTCAAGACCATCTCTGCTACCATTACCGAACCCTCCAACGGCATTAACCTGACAGAAACCCACGTCAACGTGCTTTGCAACGGCCAAAGCAATGGCTCCATTGACTTGACCGTAACTGGTGGAGTCTCTCCATACACCTATTCATGGACAGGCGGAGCGACCACGCAGGACCGCTCGGGCCTTGCTGCCGGCACTTACACGGTGACGGTTACAGACGCGAACACTTGCACAAGAACCCTATCCACTACCATTACACAACCCGCTGTAATCACCTTGACAGAAACCCACGTCAACGTACTCTGCAACGGCGGCTCGACTGGCTCGATTGACTTGACGGTATCGGGTGGTACTTCCCCTTACCCCTATTCCTGGACGGGCGGCGCAACCACACAAGACATCTCCGGCCTTGCCATAGGCACCTACACAGTCACCGTGACGGATAACAATACCTGTACAAAAACGCTTTCTGCTACGATTACCGAACCCACGCTCATTGTGTTGACAGAAACCCACGTCAACGTGCTGTGCAACGGAGCTTCCACGGGTTCGATTGACCTGACGGTCACAGGCGGCACGGGTGCCTACACCTATTCTTGGACGGGCGGCGCGACCACGCAAGACCGCTCGGGTTTGGCGGCTGGCACTTACACGGTGACGGTCACTGACGCCAACGCCTGCACCAAAACGCTTTCTACTACTATTACAGAGCCTGCAGCAGGCATTGCCCTGACAGAGACCCACGTAAACGTGTTGTGCAACGGCAGTTCAACGGGTTCTATAGACCTGACACCAAGCGGTGGCACAACCCCTTATACCTATTCCTGGACGGGCGGCGCGACCACGCAGGACCGTTTAAACCTTGCTGCGGGCATCTACACAGTGACCGTTACGGACCAGAATGGTTGTACAAAAACATTGTCCGCTACCATCATGGAGCCCACGGCCATCGTATTGACCGAGACGCATGTAAACGTGCTGTGTAACGGCAATTCAACAGGCTCTATTGATCTGACGGTTTCCGGCGGCGTTTCACCTTATACCTATTCGTGGACGGGTGGCGCGACGACGCAGGACCGATCTGGTTTAGCTGCGGGCACCTACACGGTGACGGTGACAGACGCAAATGCCTGTACCAAAACGCTCTCTACTACCATCACCGAGCCTACAAACATTGTACTGACGGAAACGCATGTGAATGTGTTATGCAACGGCAACTCGACTGGCTCCATTGATCTGACCGTAACAGGTGGCGTTTCTCCTTACACCTATTCCTGGACGGGCGGCGCAACCACGCAGGATCGCTCGGGTCTGGCGGCTGGCACGTACACCGTGACGGTGACAGACGCCAACGCCTGTACCAAAACACTTTCTACCACCATCACAGAGGCCTCTGCCCTGGTGCTGACGGAGACGCACGTCAATGTGCTGTGTAACGGCAGTTCTACTGGCTCGATAGACCTGACAGTAACAGGCGGCAATTCGCCCTATACTTATTCCTGGACAGGCGGCGCCACCACGCAAGATCGCTCGGGTCTTGCCGCAGGCACCTATACGGTGACCGTCACGGACGCCAACGCCTGCACCAAAACCTTGTCGGCAACCATTACGGAACCAACCGCAATCGTATTGACCGAAACCCATGTGAACGTGCTGTGCAACGGCAACTCAACAGGCTCCATAGATCTGACGGTAACAGGCGGCACGGGTGCCTACACTTATGCCTGGACGGGTGGCGCAACTACCCAAGACCGCTCTGGTCTCGCAGCAGGCACCTACACGGTGACCGTGACAGACGCCAACGCATGCACCAAAACCCTGTCTGCCACCATCACAGAGGCTTCGACACTCGTGCTGACAGAGACCCATGTCAATGTGCTGTGCAACGGGAATTTGACTGGTTCGATTGACCTGACGGTATCGGGCGGGGTTTCTCCTTACACCTATTCCTGGACGGGCGGCGCTACCACGCAAGATCGCTCGGGTCTGGCTGCAGGCACCTACACGGTGACCGTTACCGACGCTAACGCCTGCACGAAAACCCTTTCTACAACGATCACAGAGGCCTCAACACTCGTATTGACAGAGACGCACGTCAACGTGCTTTGCAACGGTAGCTCCACAGGCTCAATTGACCTGACGGTAACCGGCGGTGTTTCTCCTTATACTTATTCCTGGACGGGTGGTGCTACCACGCAAGATCGCTCGGGCCTCGCCGCTGGTACGTATACTGTAACGGTAACGGACGCGAACGCTTGTACCAAAACCCTTTCCGCCACCATCACCGAGGCTACGGCGCTTGTATTGACAGAGACCCATGTGAACGTGCTTTGCAACGGCAGTTCGACTGGCTCAATAGACCTGACCGTGAGCGGCGGCGTTTCCCCCTACACCTATTCCTGGACCGGGGGCACCACCACACAGGATCGTTCGGGCCTCGTGGCAGGTACTTACACTGTTACCGTGACGGATGCAAACGCTTGCACCAAGACCCTTTCTACTACTATTACGCAGCCTACGGTACTTGCCCTTACAGAAACGCATGTGAACGTACTTTGCAACGGCAATTCGACTGGTTCGATTGACCTGACGGTATCCGGCGGCACAGGTGCTTACACCTATTCCTGGACGGGCGGCGCTACCACGCAGGACCGCTCAGGGCTTGCTGCTGGCACTTATACAGTGACTGTGACGGATGCAAATGCTTGTACTAAAACCCTTTCCACTACCATCAGCGAGCCTACAGTCCTCGTACTAACGGAGACCCACGTCAACGTCCTGTGCAATGGAGCTTTGACAGGCTCCATTGATCTAACCGTTTCAGGCGGCACCTCGCCTTACACGTATTCCTGGACGGGCGGCGCCACTACGCAGGATCGCTCGGGTCTTGGCGTTGGCACTTACACCGTGACCGTCACGGACGCAAATGCCTGCACGAAAACGCTTTCTGTTACCCTAACGGAGACTTCACCGCTTGTGCTGACCGAGACACACGTCAACGTGCTGTGCAACGGCGGCTCGACGGGCTCGATTGACCTGACAGTATCGGGTGGTTCTTCACCCTACACCTATTCCTGGACAGGCGGCGCTACCACGCAGGACCGTTC
>JANMME010000153.1:0-5532 GCA_031373015.1 Saprospiraceae bacterium | reverse complement strand
CCTCGGAGGTTTTCGAAAACCTCCGAGGTCTCCAATCTAAACCCAAAACAACCTCATTGCGCCAAAATATGCGCCATGCGCAACAAATCCTTGTTCATTGGTTTGTGCTTTGCAATGGCTTCTGAAAAAGGGGTATAGTCTACGTTGTTGTTTCGGATACCTACCATTACCCCGCTTTTTCCGGCTAAAAGTGCCTCCACGGAGGTAAATCCAAGAACCGAGGCAAGTACGCGGTCCAAGGTGCTGGGCGAGCCTCCGCGCTGCAAGTGCCCTATCACGGTCACTTTTATATCGTCATAGAGGTCAATTTTTTCTTCCACTTTATGGGCGATGTCGTAAACGGTGCCCATTTGATTTCCTTCCGCCACGATGACGATGCTGAACAGTTTTGCACGTTTTGCACCTCGTTTCAAGAGTTTCGCCAAATCTTCAATCGAAGTTTCTTCCTCGGGGATGAGCACCCCGCCCGCCCCGCCAGCAATGGCCGTGTGAAGCGCGATAAAACCTGAATTGCGGCCCATGACTTCCACAAAAAACAGGCGGTTGTGCGAGTCGGCGGTATCTCGAATTTTGTCCACCGCCTGAACGGCTGTATTCACAGCGGTGTCAAAGCCAATCGTAAAGTCTGTGCCAAAAAGGTCGTTGTCTATAGTGCCAGGGATGCCGACTATGGGTATGTCGGGGTATTCTTCCATGAATTTCATGGCCCCTGTGAACGTGCCATTCCCGCCGATGGCAATTAGGGCATCAATATCGTTGTCCACCAAGTTTTCATAAGCTTGGCGGCGGCCTTCCGGAGTCATAAACCTTTGGCTGCGGGCTGTTTTAAGGATCGTGCCCCCCCGGTGTATGATATTGCTTACGTCGGTGGTTTCCAGCCGTTTGATATTTCCGTCAATCATCCCTTCATAGCCTCGCATGATACCGTAAATGTGCAGGTCGTTGTTGAACGCATTTCGCACAATGGCGCGTACAGCAGCGTTCATTCCGGGTGCGTCGCCTCCAGAAGTGAACACTGCAATACGTTTTATCTCTTTTATTGCTTGTATTTCTTTTGCCATTTTTCTTTGTTTAATCTGGAGCCCCCACATGAAATTCCGCCAAAGGATAGATTGGTTTCCGAACGATTCGCCCCAATTGCAGACGGCGGTCTTCCATACATTTGGAAAGTATTTCCTGAAAATGATGGGCGATAGAACCTACAAAATGGACGGGCACGTGCTGATGGCCTTGATATTTGCACACATGGCGGTCCAGGAATTCCCCCAGGCAATCTGCCACTAATTTCTGAATGAAAGGGTGCTGAAGGTTGTCGCCCAAGAAGCGCGTTAAGGTGGCAAGGTAGGCGTTTGCGCCTTTTTCGTACGCACGATCTTTGATAGCATCTGCACCTTCGGGGTGTGCTTTTTTGAAGGTTGCGTCAATGTCGGCAGGCAACTCGCGGTAAAACCAAGCGCGTAGCAAGGCTTTGCCCAGGTGCGTCCCGCTTCCTTCGTCGCCGAGCAGCCAGCCAAGTGAAGGCACATTGTCCAAAATTTTGACGCCATCGTAGTAGCAACTGTTGGATCCTGTGCCGAGGATGCATGCAATGCCCGCGCTTCGGCCACACACAGCACGCGCTGCACCCAAAAGGTCGTGCTCTACTTCGGTCCTAGCCTTTGGGAAGCATGCTTTCAGCGCTGCTGCTACAATTTCGGCTCGATGGGAATCATGTACACCAGTGCCGTAGAAATATACTTCTGTCACCTCATCTGCTTCCAGTTTGGAAAGCAATTGATCCTCGATAATATCGCGGATTTCTGCGGTAGTGTGGAAGAACGGGCTAAAGCCCACGGTGTTCTCAAGTTGTTGGTCGCGCCCGCCATGCGAGAGCAGCCAGTCACATTTTGTAGAACCACAATCAGCAATGATGACCATGTTTAAGACTTTTTGTAAAAAGTACACTTTGGGCGCAAAAGTAGTTTTTTCGTAAATAAAAAAGCGGCGGCGCGAATTAATCGCGCCGCCGCCGGTAATTTTTGTTGCTTGAGATGTCCTGTTATTACTTCAGGTTAAAGTTGCCAGTGCCGACGAGGTAGCCTTTGTTGAAAATTTCTACCTGGTATTTGCCCTTGACAAAGTTTTGGCCAGGCTGCCATGCGCCGCAGACTTGCGTTTCGCCGTTGGTGTAGTTGCAGGTAGCGGTGGTGGTATAGCGGAACTCGCTTTCGTCGCGCTTGTTTTGGCCTACGCCTGAGCCAAGGCTTTCGATGGCGAGCGGAGCGCCGGTTGGGTCTACTACACGAATGTAGAAAGTTTCTTCGCCAGCTTCTGTGACTTCGTTGGCTTCGGTCATAAAGCAGATGCTCAGCTTGTCTACTTTTTTAGCCTTGGACTTGGTGCGCTCCTTGCCGTTGCTCCGTACGTCTTTGGCTTTCACCACCACGTTTTTAACGCGGATGGCAGAAGCAACGTCCACTTTTTTGCTCAGCTGGTTGCGTTCGCCTTCAAGGGCGGTTTTTTCAGATATAAGGGCGGCTTTTGCGCTGCCTTCCTCTTGAAGTTTGCTCTGTGTTTCGTTTAGGGTGGTGGTAAGCTGCTGATTCTGGCCCGTCAACTGCGTGTTGCTCTCAGTGAGGATACCGACTTGTTTTTTCAGGTCTTCGATTTCAGCAAGGAACTGTTCTTTTTGGCGTTGAAGGCTGGCCATTCCGCCTTTGTAATCTTTGTTGCTGCGGATAAGGCCAGCGATTTGGTTTTTGCTTGCCTCAAGGTCGGCCAATTGCTGGTTAATTTTCGCGTCCAGTTCGGCGTTGATGCCTTTTTGCTGTTCAAGTTGGGTTACTGCCTCGTTGTACTTGGCGTCCAATTCGGTGAAAGCTTCTTTTTGTTGCGTCAATTCCATCGTGGTAGCATCCAGCTGTTTGCCGGTGTTGAGTTTGCTG
Source organism: Saprospiraceae bacterium (assembly GCA_031373015.1). Classification (GTDB taxonomy): domain Bacteria; phylum Bacteroidota; class Bacteroidia; order Chitinophagales; family Saprospiraceae; genus M3007. Next base: position 2,608 of record JANMME010000153.1, on the reverse strand, counting down.
ACCAGGAGGAAAACACAAAGGCCGAGTAAGGCTGCGATGGCCACACCCATGATGGTGGTGACGCGTTTCTGGCTGTTGCCGCCTTCAGGTGCGCCGTAGTTTGGCGTTGCGGGTTGATTGAAATTGGTGGGAGTGCTCATAATTTTTGAAAAAAGTGAAAGGTTTACGAATGAATGAGAGGTGTCAGAATCGAGTCATAGGCTACCTTTCGAAGTGAAAAAAGTTGGTAAGTTGTAATGCCGATAATGAAACGGCTTGTGATCGAAAAAGATGCAGTATAAACCGTTGAGCCTTTTCTTTATTGCACTTGCATGGGGCACTTTTTTATGATTTATTTTCTATAATCCTTCTAACTAACTGATTATCAATGATAAAATTTTTAAAAAGTGTTAAAAAAATATTTTCCTGTTCCAATTGGCTAAGTGTAAAAATCGGGGGATACCCTACCTTTGCCTCACCGGGTTTTTCCGGGTCAAAAATTTTAGCGCTATGTCTGCTTTTGACGTTTACGATATTTACAACATCCTCTTTCTCGACATTGAGACGGCACCAGTGGTGCAGGAATTTGACGACTTGAACGAGGAAATGCAGGAACTCTGGCGCTCCAAGTGCCGCACTTTGTTGAAAAGGCCGGAAGATGAGATCGAGCAGGACGAATTGGAGGACCTTTTTAAAACCCGCGCCGGCATTTACTCCGAATATGGAAAGATCATCTGCATCTCGGTGGGCTTTCTCACGCGCCAGCAGGATAGCAAAGAACCGATTTTACGCCTAAAATCATTTTCAAACCACCTCGAAGCCAGCGTGATTGACGATTTTTCGGGTTTGCTCGATAAGCATTTCAACAGCCCCGACAAGTTTGCCATTTGTGGCCATAATATAAAGGAGTTTGATGTGCCTTATATATGTCGGCGCTCGCTCATCAATCAGTTGCCCCTGCCAAAAATGCTCGACATCGCGGGGAAAAAGCCCTGGGAGACCAAACACCTACTTGATACCCTGGAAATGTGGAAATTTGGCGACATCAAAAACTACACCTCGCTTAGGCTGCTTTGTGCCGTATTCGACATTCCTTCTCCCAAAGATGACATTAGTGGTGCGGACGTAGGTCAGGTGTATTGGGAAGAACGTGACTTGGATCGCATCGCAACCTATTGTGAGAAAGATGTATTGGCCACTGTGCAACTTTTCTTGCGGCTCAAACGGCTACCTTTGCTGCGGGCAGACCAAGTGGTGACCGTTCGCTAATGTTTCTTAATTTTGCAAATAAAACAGATTAGAACATGAGTGACCTTCAATTCATAACCGACTCAATGGGCAACAAAACCGGTGTGCTGATACCCTATCAGCAATGGTTGCTTTTTGAAGCAGAATATCGCCGCGTGATGAATAAAAAAGAAATTCTCGAATCCCTCCGAGAGGGCATCAGAGAAGTGAAGACGGCTCGCCGTGAGGGCAAAAAACTCAAAACGCTCAAAGCATTTTTAGATGAACTGTGAAGTCCGTGCTACCCGCAGTTTTCAACGTGCTGCAAAATTTTTGCACAAAAAATACCCTTCTCTGCGCGGAGAACTGGCGAAGTTGGAAGATGAGCTCCTCGCAATACCCACACTGGGAGTGCAAATTCAAGAAAACATCTACAAAATCAGGATCGCCATCAAAAGCAAAGGCAAGGGCAAAAGTGGTGGAGCTCGCGTTGTGACGTATGTGGAGGCTTTTGTCGATGTTTTGACCTCGCCAGATACTGGGTTGACCGTGGTAAATTTGCTCACGATTTATGACAAGTCTGACCGTGATGACATTGAAGATTTTGAAATCAAAGAAATCCTTGAAGAGGAAGGCTTGATATGAAAAAACACCTCATAGCACCCTCGGTGCTCGCCGCCAATTTTGCGCGGCTTTCGGAAGAAATAGACATGGTGAATGGCTCGGAAGCCGACTGGTTTCACCTCGATGTGATGGACGGGCGATTTGTGCCAAACATTACGTTCGGGATGTTCATTGTCGAAGCAATTGGTCGCTTGGCAAAAAAGCCGCTTGACGTTCACCTTATGATTGTGGAGCCCGAAAAGTACATCGAGCAGTTCCGCAAGGCAGGGGCGGACGTCATTACCGTACACGTGGAGGCTTGCCCGCACTTGCACCGTACCATACATCAAATCAAAGAAACGGGGGCAAAGGCCGGGGTGGCGCTCAACCCGCACACACCCGTATCTGTGTTGGAAGACTTGATTGAAGACATTGATTTGGTGTGCATAATGTCAGTGAACCCTGGTTTTGGCGGCCAAAAATTCATTTACAACAGTCTGCCCAAAACGCGCAAACTCAAGGAAATGATTTTCGCTTCCAACTCGCAAGCGCTCATTGAGATTGACGGTGGGGTAGGGCTGCACAACGCGGAAAGTCTGCTCCAAGCGGGCGCGGATGTGCTGGTGGCTGGGAATAGCGTTTTTGGTGCAAAAGACCCCCTGGCCGCGATTCGGGACTTGAAAGCGTTTGAAGCAAAATTTGATTTTTAGATGAAGAAAATAGACAAACTCCTACTCACCAGCTCACTCGGTCCCTTCGCGGTGGCGTTCTTTATCGCCGTGTTTGTGCTTGTGATCCA
>JANMME010000125.1:0-4050 GCA_031373015.1 Saprospiraceae bacterium | reverse complement strand
CCCTTTCAAAGTGCCGGGTTGGCGGATTGGTTCGCCCGAGGCGTCTTTCATGGGTTTGCCTGTAGCGGGGTCGTTGAGCACGCGACCATTTTCACGCACGTCGAAGGCCACGGAGTTGGCGCGGCGCACAGAAGTGGTGTTTACACTCCCGTTGTAGGCAATCAAAAAATCGCGGGCGCCGATGACCGTTGCGCCGTTTTTTGCATTGAATTTGGCAGGGCCAAAGTCGGGTTTCCAGTCAGGGTGGGCCAATTTTTCGGGCAAGCCCTCGTACTCACCTGCGCGGATGACAGCCAAATTTTGGCGCTCCGGGCGGCTGGCGGCGGCTTCGTATAGGTAAATGGGCAAATCTAGTTCGCGGCCTACACGCTCACCGAGGCGGCGTGCCCATTCAGCCGTTTCTTCCATCGAAATATTCGCAATGGGGATGAGCGGGCAAACATCGGTAGCGCCCATGCGCGGGTGCTCACCCGTGTGCTTGCTCATGTCAATGACCTCGCAAGCTTTTCGAATGGCTTGGAAGGCGGCTTCGACTACCGCTTCCGGTTCGCCTACGAAAGTGACGACGGTCCGGTTGGTAGCCGCTCCTGGGTCAACGTCGAGGAGTTTCACTCCTTCCACGGCCTCAATGGCATCAGTAATTTGTTTGATGACGGCGGGATCGCGCCCCTCAGAGAAGTTGGGGACGCACTCGATGAGTTGTTTCATGGGGCGAAGGTAGGAATTGGGGATTTGCGATTTTGGATTTACGATTTTGGATTTACGATTTTTTTGATCCGAAAAAGGGCAGATTCATGCCTTTTTCGGATCGAAAAAATCGTAAATCGTAAATCGTAAATCGTAAATCCAAAATCGTAAATCCTCAACGCTTATTCCCGTAGCCCAGTACCCAGAAAATGAAAATTTGCTAAAGAGGATTGGCCCATACTACTGGACATTTTTATTTCACACAGATGTTACACAGATAAACCACGCAGATTTTACGCAGAATTTATCTGTGTGACATCTGCGTATCACATCTGCGTAACGTCTGTGAGAAAAATGTCCAGTAGTATGGGATTGGCCTTAACTTTTGTTGCCATATCCCAATACCCAGCCGATCACACCGCCTGCGATGGCGCCTTGTACGGCGTTTATTACAGGATCAACCAGGGTTGCTGTCATTGTGCCGACATTCATGGATCCATAAGAAAAGAAATCAGATCCCAATGCTACCAAGAACATAATCCAGGCTCCTGCCATAGCACCGCCCTTGAAAGTATTGATGGCTGCCCAACGGCTGTACAACAGTGCCAACAACAACGACCAGGCAAGACAGCCCACGAAGATGGCCCACAGCATGGGCATTTCGCCGCGCATGACCGCTGCACCGGCTTCCGTAGTGTTGGCCGCGAAAAAGTCTTTGAGTGCAATACCGTAGATAGCCCATCCAGTAAGAAATGTGGTGACGGCACCAGCCAATGCAGCAAGTAAAACTTTGGTGTTCATAACGTTTTGTAATTGATGAAAAAAATGGTGAAAAGTGATGGTCTTTTCAGGCTATTTTCTTAGAAACGTTTTGATACTGGCCGAAAGCAAAGAAGGATTGTCGGGCAAATGTAGAAACAGCCGTTTTAATTTCTAATGTTTAGTGAAAAATAAATACCTGCCCAGCTTGTTGCTGTGCGCTGATTATAAAATTTGTTGGGCAGCGAAATTGTCGCAACGCGGTATCTTGCCGGCCGTTGGCTGCCAGGAGATTGTCCGCTTTGGGTAATCGAAAGCTGAAATTCACACGAAAAATTGATAAATTTCATGAAAAAACACTTCCTCCTTTTTGCTACCTGCGTGGCATTCTCGGTTCCTGCCATTTCGCAGCAGACCGCAAAACTTCCCCGTCTTTTCCTCGATATCCCCATTGTTCACCTTGCTGCACCGGATGTAACGTTGGTGGCCAACCGTATTGGCGTCGGCGCAGGCACGGCTATGAACATAGCCACGCACTGGAGCACCGCCCGTATCGGCGGCGGGGCAGTGTTTAGCATGGACCCACAATCGAAAGATGTACAGGAAACCTTTGTTACCACCCCTTATGTGTTGCTCGAAGCGGGCGTAGGCAAGTACCGTACCAATGGCAACCAATGCAGCAAAACAAAAGCAAAAGCTTTCACGGCAATGGGCAAGGCGGGCGTTCGCTACGCCTTTATCACTGAAGCCTTGGAACCCGAAGGCGAGGTGCCCGACAAATTTGATGTCACGGTGGGTATCGAACTCGGCTATTTCTATATCCGCGACGTGTTCAAAAACACCGAAGTTTTTCTAGAAAGCAACTACCACGTCAATTCAAAGATCATCTCTGCCAACTTCGGTTTCAAGATGTTCCTGAACCTTCGGGCCGACCGATATGACAGGTAATAGGAGTCATCCGAATTTTGAGCCAAATTAGTTTGATTGATGATTGACGATTACATGATTGTTGATTTTTGATGTAATGGACGATTTTATTATTGACGATGGCAGCACATCGGCCATTATCAATCCCACATAACTTCAAAAATCAACAATCATGTATTCGTCAATCATCAATCAAACAAAATCAGAGAATGCTGAAAAATTCGGATGACTCATGTTTCAACTTGCCACTTGAAACTTGCTACTATTTCCCAAAAACCAAAATCCAGCACATGTAGTGAGGGCCAGGCCCATCACCAAATACCAAAGTGTGTGGTATCCCCATGCAGCAATGACTTGTGTGCCCAACAGGGGCGCGATAATATTTGCAACAGAATACGACATGGTGTAAAGTGCCATGTACTGCCCCTGCTTGCTGCCTTCCGAGCGGCCAAAGACGAAATTGCTGCTGAAAGGCATCACGAACATTTCTCCAAATGAAATGATTACCGTGAACAACAAGGCTGCTGCCATGCCCTCAGGGAGCAGGCACACGCTATAGGAAAGGGCGTACAGAATCAGCCCAAACCTTACATAGCCCAATGCCCGTCCGCGTCCTTCAAGCCGATGCACGAGGGGCATTTCAATGAAGAAGACAAGCAAGCCGTTGAGGGCCAGCATTTTCCCTATTGTTCCCTCTGACCAGGCGTAGGTTTTTTCCCAAAACAGCGGTATTGTCCACAAAATTTGCATAAAAACCACGGCGCCTAACATGGTTAATAGTGCAAACAGCAGAAAATTGCGGTCGCGATAAGGCGAGATGCTGATGGTTTTGGCGATCTCGGTCTTCTCCCCGTTTTTGGATAAAGATTGCTCCGATTTGCGTGGCAACAACCAAATAAGCGTGATTGCTGCTGCGATGCAGGTCAAGCCGTCTACCCAAAAGAGCCATTCCCAGCCAAATACCACCAGCATGCCCCCTAGGGCGGGCGCAAGTGTCCAACCGAGGTTCACCGCCATCCGGTAAAGCGAAATGGAGCGTGTGCGGGTTTCGGGCTCGCAGTGTTGCGCCATGGCCACCGAGTTGGCCGGGCGAAATACCTCTGACGAAAAGCTCATAGCATACACCGCTATGCCCATAATCCAGATATCGCGCACCAGCATCATGAGCAAAAGCACGATGCCATTGAGCAACAAGCTCCCAAATTGCACGGGATAGTAGCCAAACTTATCGGTGAGTTTGCCGCCCACAAACGCGCCGCTGAACGCTCCTACCCCAAAACAGGTCATCACATAACCTGCCTGCTCCAGGGGGAACCCCAATTTTTTGGTCATATAAATGGCCAGGAACGAGATGACAAAGGCCCCGCAACGGTTTACAAGGCTCACAATCGAGATATACCAAATAACGCGCGGGATGCCTCGGTACGATTCGAGCCAATGAGTGTATAGTCTTTGCAGCATAGCTTGTAGAATTTCATTACATGGTTCAATAATTGAAATAAGGCGCAGAAGGTTTCAGTAGGGCGAAATTTATTTCGCCAATTTGAAAAAAACAGTAAAACATAGTGCGCAAGGCGAAATAAATTACGCGTTACCAAATAAAAAGCGCCGACTGCTTTTCAGCAGCCGACGCCGTTCATACAATAGAATGGATTGCTAATTTTGATTGGTTAACTG
>JANMME010000107.1:0-5335 GCA_031373015.1 Saprospiraceae bacterium | reverse complement strand
GGTCGGTGAGGTAGATGGCATCTTTCGGGCAAGCTTCTTCGCAAAGCCCACAAAAGATGCAGCGCAGCATATTGATCTCGTACACCGCTGCGTACTTCTCCTCTCGGTAGAGATGCTCTTCGCCCCGCTCGCGCTCGGCTGCTTCCATTGTGATGGCTTCCGCCGGACAAGCCACGGCACAAAGCCCGCAAGCCGTGCAGTTTTCGCGGCCTTGTTCGTCGCGCTTCAAAACGTGCCATCCACGGTAGACGGGCGCAAATTCGCGGTGTTCCTTCGGGTAAGAAACCGTATTCGACTTTCTGAAAAAGTGCTTGAGCGTTATCCACATTCCCTTGGCTATGGCCGGCAGGTAAATGCGCTCCATGAAGGTCATTTTTTTGTTGACGACGTTTTTCGAGCGTTGTGTGAGTTGCATAATTTCTGATTTGAAAAAGATTTATTTCCCCAGCCACAAAATCCCCGCCCCAGTCAGCATCATATTCACAATCGCCAACGGAATAAGCGATTTCCAACCCAAGTGCATCAATTGGTCATAACGGAAACGCGGGATTGTCCAGCGAATCCACATGAAGACAAAGATGAAAAAGAACGCTTTGCTGAGCAAAACAATCGGCCCCATCAAGCCACCGAGCCATCCTGGGTCAATTCCAGGGAAGTGATAGCCACCAAAGTACAAGCAGGAAATGACCGTGCAGGAAATGAACATATTGATGTACTCAGCAAATAAGAAACATCCAAGTTTCATCGCGCTGTATTCTGTGTGGTAACCGCCGATGAGTTCTGTTTCGCACTCGGCCATATCGAAGGGTGCGCGGTTGCACTCTGCCAGTGCACAAGTGAGGAAAAGGATAAAACCAAGCGGTTGATACACCACGTTCCAAACGCCAGCCTGTTGATCTACAATGGTCTTGAGACTCAGAGAACCGCTCATCATAACAATCGCTATAAGCGAAAGCCCCATGGCCAGCTCGTAAGAGATCATCTGAGAACTGGCGCGAATAGCACCATAAAGCGAGAACTTGTTATTGGAAGCCCAGCCGCCCAGCATAATGCCGTACACGCCAAGTGATGCAAGGCCCACGACGTACAAAATTCCAATATTGACATTGGCCACTTGAAGGTTCCAGTTTAGGCCACCCAAGGTAAGCGTGGTGCCCCAAGGAATGACGGCAGAAGCCATCAATGCAACAAAAATGAATGCCCCTGGCGCAAGGATGTAAAGCCAACGTTCAGATTGGTTGGGTACAAAGTCCTCTTTGGTGAACATTTTGACCCCGTCGGCCAAAGGCTGAAGAATGCCCCAGGGGCCGGCATTGCTGGGGCCAAGCCGGTCTTGAAAAAAGGCCGCGAATTTGCGCTCGCCATACGTTGAATAGGCTGCCACGCCGAGCGTGAGGACAAAAAGCACGATGATTAAGACGGCTTTTTCGATGATTATCCCGAGACTGAAAAGTAAGAGTGCGGTCATGTGTAATGGTGCTTCTTTACCCGCCATAGCCTTGGCGGAGGAGGGTGTTGATTTGGGGATTTGTGGAGTAGTGACCCTCCTTCGCTAAGGCTACGGCGGGTAAATTGGTTTATTGGTGATTGGTGGATTTGATGGGTTGATCAACCATAAGAAGGTTAGTGTACAACTGCCGTCTCGCAGAAATTTTTGGAGAGTAGCCATTTGCCGTTTTCCTTTTTCATTTCAAAATTTCTTGGGCCACCATTTGGGCCATTTGGGTCAAGCATCAGTTGTACGGCGGCTCGATCTCCATTTATTTGGGAAGAAACGCCTGCGGTCAAAAATTCATGGGCATCCCCATCTTGGGAGCAGTAGTACCTATCGGCCTCGAAACCCGTTAGCAGCTCGTCCGAATTTTCGTCTGCCCAAGCTTGGGAGCAGGCGCGGTAAAATATGGTCTCATTTTGAATGAACTCTGTACAGATCGCCCCACTTTTTGAAAATTCCCCGAGGTATTTTGCCAGTGTGGTCAAATCAATGGTAGGGTGCTTTTCAGAAGTGTTTACAAAATTGATGTTCGTGATCAATTGCTGGCCGGTTTCGCCATACCATTTGTAAAACGCGTGCAATGATTCAGCCATGGAGATCGAATCAAGGTTGGCTTGTGCTGCAGCAGGTTTGGCAACTTCGGCGTTCTTGCCTCCTCCCACACAAGCGGCAAACAGCAAAACACTCAAAGCAAAAAAAGTTATTTCTTTCATTTTCAAAATGTTAGCGAACCGTCAATTCCCCGTGCTCGTAATGGTTTTGGGAAATAACTGAATGCCGGTCCAAATCCCGCGGCCCTTCAATCGTCCAGTCTGCTTTGTCTTTTTTCTCAAAACGGCAGGTGTTGCAGATGAAATCATGCACCTCCCCGTATTTGTCCTTGCGGGCCGTAACGCGATAAATCTCTCCACCGTACATCCAGGCCACAGCCTTTCCGCTGCATTTGTCGCAGTCGCGGTGGGCATCCATTGGATTGAGGAACCAAACGCGGCTTTTGAAACGGAACGTGCGGTCGGTGAGCGCGCCTACCGGGCAAACGTCAATCACGTTGCCGCTGAAATCGTTGTCAATCGCCTTCTCAATGTATGTGCTGATCTCCACATGGTCACCCCGGTTGAGGATGCCGTGTACCCGCTCGTTGGTAAGTTGGTTGGCGACGTACACGCAACGGAAACACATGATGCAGCGCGTCATGTGGAGTTTGATGTACGGGCCGATGTCAATTTTCTCGAAGGTGCGGCGCTCGAATTCGTAACGGGTACTGGCTTTTCCGTGCTCAAAGGCGAGGTCTTGCAAGTGGCACTCACCCGCCTGGTCGCAAATAGGGCAATCGAGCGGGTGGTTGATGAGCAAGAATTCCGTGACCGCCGCCCGGGCTTCCACCACGGTGGAGTCGCCTTTGCTGGCGACTTCCATACCGTCCATGACCGGAGTCTGGCAGGAGGCCACAAGTTTCGGCATGGGGCGCGGGTCTTTTTCCGAGCCTTTGGTGACGCGCACGAGACAGGTGCGGCATTTGCCGCCAGAGCCTTGCAGCGTAGAATAATAGCACATGGCGGGCGGCACTAGCTCGCCGCCAATCTGGCGTGCCGCGTTCAGGATGGTGGTGCCGTCGGCGACTTCGATGGTTTGTCCGTCTATGGTAACTTTTGCCATTTTTATTGCGCTGAGTTTTTAGCTCGGGTCATTTTGTTATTGTCTAATCTTCGTTCCTGCAATGTCTTCTAGTGCTTTTAAGTCTTTGGTATAGACCAATTCCATGTGGCCAAAGGGATCGTCTTCGACTGAAATTTCTTCCATTTTGGCCTCTGGGTTTTTCCCAAATTGGTTTAGCCTCGTTCTAAAAAAATCGTTCAGTTTCTTGGTATCCGGTTGTTTTTTGACTGCAAACTGTTTGACATAATTTGCATAATATTGAATCCTTTCCTCCAGAAAATCATTGATTATCTGGATTTTGGGTTCTTCGCCCAATTCATCGCCACTTCGTTTTCTTGCCAGCAGTTTTTCAATTTCCGTTTTTAGTTCCCCGTCCTCAATTTGGGTCTCGAACAGTTTTTGAAACGCTGTCGGTGCCATCGTATCAGTCCGCTCAATCCATTGACACGCCAATACTGGGCGGATCACGTAAAAGTATTTTTTCGTCCGCACGAGATTACGCTGTAAATACTCCCTAAAATTTCCCTCGGCCATGTGCAGATAATGATGCAAGCACGACTTTGGGTTGAAGTATTCTGTCATCAATCCCCGAAACTGCTCGATTACCCCTTTTTCTTCGTGATAAATGATAGGGCTGTTAAGCCATTCCAACAGCGGAGGGTTTGATTTTCTGAACAATTTCAATGCTTTTCGCATCTCCCAGCCGCTCAGATCAAGGTCGTTCGGCAGCATTATTTCAACGCTGTCTTTTTTGTCGTCAATCGAGAGATACCAGTCCCTCTGGTGTATGTAAATGAACCGCACATCCCAATCGCTATCCGTTGAAGCAAATCCCCAAGCCCGGCTTCCGCTCTCTACGGCGTAGAGGATTTTGATGTTGAGTTGGTGTTCGAGATTTTGTAGTTCGGTTTGGATGAGGGTGGTCATAGCCCCAGATGTTGTTTCAGAAAATCGTATAAAGGCTTCAAGACTTCTGGCGGATTTTTTTTGTCATCAAGTAGTGTCCAATGGTCTGGGTTGGTGTAATCTCGTTTGCGCTCGTTCCCGTCCCCAGACAGTGCCTCTGAATAAGAAAAAATCTTGGCTTTCCGATTCGGGGTGACATAGGTTTTTCCTGGGGATGCTTTCAAACAACTTTCGTAAGCATCAAAACAGTCCAGAACATCTTGGTGATTTGGACTGACAATCTGCTCCAAAAGTTTTTCCAAGTCACTTTTTTCGTCGTGATGCTGATGATCTGGCCAAAGGAAAAGGTCTGATTGAGGATTGAAACCCACTCCTTTTACCGTATCGGCAACTTCCTTTTTCCTACTTGAAAAATTCTCATCAGCATCAACTATGATCAAGTTTTTTAAGGGCGGATTTTTTGAAAAGTTAGGCTCCGTGTTTTTCCAGCCTTCTTTTGTCGTGAAACTACTCACACCACTACCCAATCGAATCCTGATCGCAAGTTGTCTCTCTTCTTCTCGAAATGTAAAAATTTTATCTAAGGCGATATTGAACCAGCGTTTCAAAATATCAGCTAAAAATTTTTGATCGGCAACGCCTTCGACCCAGATATCAACAACTACCATGGCCATTTGCCTCCCCGCGTCTCATTGTTCGTCTCAAGGGCAAATTCTAATTGTTCCCAGTCGCGATTAATCGCTTCCACCTGTCCATTAGCATTTTCAATCAGTGTAAACTGTCGCGACTTTGTTCGATGTTGTGCCATGTCGGGCTCTTCAAAAACCTCCGCAAATGCTTGTTGGCATTCAAGGCTATGGGTGGTCATGAAAAGTTGGACTTCGTTTTTGTCGGCAATTTGGAAAATAGTTTTCAAAAAGTTCTTCATCCGGGAATAGTGAATGCCAGTGTCAATCTCGTCAATCATCAAGCGTTTGCCCCGGTATTTGGAGATTTCCAACAGAATATGGGTTGCCCGGGAGACGCTCTCTCCAAAAATAGAAATGGGCATCAGTTCGTCTATTCCTTTCATGCCTACCAATAGTTGGTCTTCGCCGCCAACTTTTCGGACTTCAAAATCCTCTATCTCAGGAAGCAGAAATCTCATGTCTTCGATGAGTTGCTTTTTTTCCTTTCTGCTAAGGCCTACTTGCTCGAAGTAAGCTTTAGGCAGTGCTCCAAAGCCAGGTAATGAGGTGGAAATCAGTGGATAATCTTCGTTGGAAGCATGGAGTGAGT
>JANMME010000074.1:0-8793 GCA_031373015.1 Saprospiraceae bacterium | reverse complement strand
CACGTCCCAGCGTGACTAAATCTTGTTTGGTTATATATTAATTGTGGTTGGGCGTGCCGTTGGTCCGCTTTCGGTGGGTTTTAGATAGCGCACCTACGCCACGCTTTTTCATGGAAAACAACATTGTCTACCAAGATTCCGTCCCTCTGGGACGTGCAGAACCCCAAAATTCGGGATGATCCAAATTTCTCCACCACTAATTTTCCGTTCCCCACCAATCGCCCGTTCTGGGTGATCTTGAACAAGTAAATACCTGACTGCCAACCCCCTTTTTTCAAATTGAAAGACGCGCTTTCCGATGTCATTTCCCGAACGGTATTTCCCTGAAGGTCAAAGACTTGCAGGCGTAATGCATCATTTCGACGAAGACCCTTTACCTCCAGAGTGGTTTCTTCGCTAAAAGGATTGGGAATGGCAATTACCGTTGCCTCCGGCACAAAGGGCTGCCAAACTCCAACCGTGATAAAGTTTTCTCCCAAACGATGGAAGGTGGTATTCGTGAACACCGGGTCGTTGAAATCAAAATAGATGGCGGCAGTGTTTTCAATGACGGTTTCGAGTGGGGCGTCGAAGCGTGGTTTGATGATGAATTTGGCAAAACCGTGTGAGGCAACTTCGTTGGTATTGGAATCGGGCAATAGAATGTTTTCAAAAATGAAATGCACAACGCCCTCCCCGTTCAGATCGTAACGATACGGATGGCTGCTGGCCCCAAAACGGATGGTAGCGGGGTCGAGCCAAGCCGAAAGTGTGTCAATGATCTGCACCGTAAAGGCCGTGTCTGTCCCCGTATTTTGGAACCGAACGAGGTACTCGATGTCGGTGCCGGGGCGGACGTAATGACTTGGTCCGTAGCCGATTGGGAACCCCTGTTTGTCGTTCGGATCGTAGGAACCTATCACCGTGCTGCAATCAACATCCACCCAGGGCGGCTCGTCGTTTTGGCTAAATTGATTGACAAAACCCGTTGAAAATCCAGGGCTGGTGGTACAAGCTTCCACCGAAAGCCCAAGGGGCATCGGGTAGGGATGGAAAATTTCCTGCTCCACTTCCAATCGCCAGGTGCTGCCCGTGGCTGGAAACGATATAATAATCGAATCTCCTGCAGGGAGTAATGGCAGTGGGGCCGACATGAACATGATCGCGTCTTCTACTACGATATATCCCACAACGGTGGTCATATCGCCAGTACCCACGTTTTTCACCACAAAACGCAAAGAATCAGCCTCACAAATGCTGCGCACATCAAGGCTCGCGCCCGACCATAGCGGGTTTGTGTTGCATGTGCTGTCTGGGAAAATATGCGCTTCGGTGCAAAGTGTTTGTCCAATGGTCACACTGCAATTGACCGTTACGCGCACACTGAATGCGCCGCACTCGCCCACGCCAAGATCACCTAATTCAAACCGGCGCACATTATTGCCCAAATCAACCGAGGGGATGGTTGAAGAATAAAAGGTCAGGCCGGGATCAAGTGTCAGCAGCACAAAAGCATCCTGCGCGGGCGTTGTCCCTTCGTTGCAATATTCGACCTGATAAGCATTGTTGGAAAAACAACGCCTCAATTGGTTGACACCTATACTAACCGAAAGCGAAGGGCAAAAAAACTCGCTTTGCGCATAAAAATCTGGGCCCGATACCGTATCGTCCGGCATGACAAGGGTCACGGGGGTTCCGCCCGGGCAAATCTGCCAAAGGCCGTTTGGCGGCAGCGCTTTCATGGTATAAGTGCCGACGGGGACGCCGATATGGTAATCACCCACCGCATTGGTAACACCATACAATGTGTCCGGCCCTTCGGCGCGAATTAGCCAGCCCTCCAGTCCCGTTTCGACAGGGTCAGAGAGACAATTTTTCACCTCATCATAAATAAGGCGGCCTCGGATGCGCCCGCATGCACCACTCCCAGCGAGCGTAACAAGGTAATTATCAGTAGCAGTGCAGCCGTTTGCGTTGGTGATGGTGAGGCTATACAAGCCAGAAAATTGTGCCGTGACAGATTGTGTGTTTGCCGTGAAACCATTGGGGCCAGACCAGGCGTAGCTTCCGTTTGGCTGGTTTGGCCCACTGAGTACTTCGCTGTTGCAATCATTGGAAAGAGATACAATGTCGAATACCAACTGTGTAGGTTGGCTTACCACATAGCAGGGAATGACGCTGCAGCCCGTTGCGTCAGTAACCGTACAGCAATAAAAGCCAAATACGAGGTTTGTCAGGTCCTGGGAAGTTGCATTGTTTGACCACAAATAAGTGTATGGAGCCGTTCCACCCGAAACCGTAAGGTTTATCGCCCCATTGCTTAAACCAAAACAAGAGACTGTATTGACCACCGCCGAAGCGCTTAAAGGATTAATTATTGGAACATTTATGCTCGTAGTTTTGGTGCAGCTGGCATTATCTGTAACGGTGCAAGTATAAGTGCCCGCAGCAACACCTGTCAGATCCTGACTGGTTACGCCATTTGACCACTCGTAAAAGTAGCCCGGAGTTCCTCCTGAAACGCTCAAGTCTATGGTGACTGTACCGAGACAGGAAAAACTGATGAGCGTGTTAGAAATAAGCAGATTGGATGGCTGCAAAACGGTTGCTATTGCAGTTTTCGTGCAGCCAACATTGTCAACGACCGAAATGGTATAAATCCCGGAGCATAGGTTGCTCAGGTCTTGGTTGGTATTTCCATTGTTCCACAAATAAGTATAAGGCGAAACCCCGTTACTAATCACCAAATCAATGGCCCCGTCGCAAGCGCCAAAGCAGGAGATGGGGGTGACCACTGGATTCAATACAATAGAGGAAGGGCTTTTCCCAACTGTCACAGTGGCAAAGAACCCACAGCTGTTAGCGTCCGTAATACTCAGAAAGTAATCGCCCACTGCCAAGCCCGAAATATCCTGCTGCGCTGCCGTGTAGCCGTTTGGCCCTTGCCAGGAAAAAATGAGTGGGGGTTGAGCATTGGGCGGTATGGTTGAAACGGCAATGGCTCCATCGCTCGCGCCCAATTGACAGGAGGTATTCGTAATATTAAAACTCGATTGCGCGATTTCAAAACCAGTATTAACCGAACCCGAATGGGTGGAGATACAGTTGTTCGCATCGGTGGCAGTGACCGCGTACGTGCCTTCCGATAATCCGAAGATATCTTCCGTTGTCGCAGCATTTGACCAATTGTACACATAGGGGGACGTACCGCCATTTGCAGTCAAATCAATGGCCCCATCATTGCCTGTGCCTCCGCAGGATAGGTGATAAATGAAGAAAGAAAGAGTGATTGCGCTGGGTTGGGTGATGGTTGCAGAACGGGTACTGGTACAGGCATTTGCATCCGTAACGGTCACCGTGTAAGTGCCCGCCGGAAGGCTAGGGCGGTCTTGTGTGGTGATGCCGCTGCCCCAGTTGTAATTATAGGGAGATACACCACCGGTAACTGTCAAATCAATCGAGCCCGTATTTCCGCCATTGCAGAGTACGTTCACGTGGGTTTCTGACAGGCTTAGCGCTGTGGGTTGAGAGATGGTTGCTGAACGGGTTTTTGTGCAGGCATTCGCGTCCGTCACCGTTACTGTGTACGTCCCCGCTACAAGCCCGTTCATGTCTTGTGTGGTGCCCCCGGTAGTCCAGGCGTATAGGTAAACGCCCGTTCCGCCTGTGACCGTGAGGTTTATCGAGCCTGTGTTTGCACCATTGCACAGTACGTTTACTTGCGTAACGCTCAGCGCCAGCGCGGTCGGCTGTGTGATGGTGGCAGATCGCGTTTTGGTACAGGCGTTCGCGTCCGTCACCGTTACGGTATACGTACCCGATACGAGGTTTGTCAGGTCCTGGGAAGTTGCATTGTTTGACCACAAATAAGTGTATGCACCCGTCCCACCCATAACTGTCAAATCTATCGAGCCCGTATTTCCGCCATTGCAGAGTGCATTCCCAGCGGTCACTGTCAAGGACAGCGCGGTCGGCTGTGTGATAGTGGCAGATCGCGTTTTGGTACAGGCGTTCGCGTCCGTCGCCGTTACGGTATACGTACCCGCTGCAAGCCCGTTCATGTCTTGTGAAGTACCCCCGTTCGACCAGGTATAGGTGTATACACCCGTCCCACCCATAACTGTCAAATCAATCGAGCCCGTACTTGCGCCATTGCAGAGCACGTTCACGTGGGTTTCTGACAGGTTAATCGCCGTGGGTTGGGAGATGGTTGTTGAATGGGTTTTTGTGCAGCCGTTCACGTCTGTTACTGTTACCGTGTACGTCCCTGCGAAAAGGTTTGAAAGGTCTAGAACCGTGACACCGTTAGACCATAGGTAAGTGTAACCCGGTGTGCCGCCCGTAACCGTCAAATCAATCGAGCCAGTGTTTGCGCCATTGCACAGCACATTGGTGGGAAGGGTACTCAAAACCAAATCAGGGGCTATCACCACCGTAGTGGTCGCACTTGCGCTGCAGCCAAAGCCATCAGTGGTTGTCACGGTGTAAGTGCCGCTTGTCAGAGCTCCTATATCGAAAGGAAGGGAACCAGATGTACCATTTCCCGAATTGCCAGTTGCGCTTTCCCAAGCATATATTATTGGAGTAGCAGTGCTACTCAGGATATTCACGGCAATTTTTCCAGGTCCACATTTGGAGCCCATTAGATCTGGTTCAATGCCTTCATAGAAGCCTGCATCGTAATTCTCATTGATTTCCCCAGATCTCAGGGTTTCGTTCTGCGAAGACAATGTGGTTCGATGGATGTCGCAGTCAATCGTATCGTTTGACCCCTGGTCTTTGGGTGAAGCAGTTTGACAACCAGGGGGATAGGAAAAAGTCAATTTATAAATCCCTGGCATGAGGTTGTTAAAAAGGCAATCCCCATTAGCATCGGATAAAAGGCTACGGGAAACAGGATTTCCATCGCCCGTGGTGCCCGAAAGCGTGGCGAATTGGTTTGGGATGCCAGGCTCGCCCCCATTTTGCAGGCCGTTTTTGTCAAGATCGTTCCAAACAAAACTTTTCAAAGTGGCCATTTTGTAAAAGCCCGCATCCCAAGTCAGGTCGCTCTCGCCAGCCACCAGCACCGTGGGCGGGGTCGTCAGGGTGCCCTGGGCGGGGTCGCTATTGAGGTTGCCATCGCCACCCTGATTTTGGGAAGTAAGCAAATATCCACCACTTGGATACCCAAAAGTGATTTGGTAAGTGCCCGGCGCCAAGTCCTGGAAAAGGTAAAGCCCACTGGTGTTCGTCGTGGTATTGAGCACAACGGGGTTTCCCCCTTGGTCAGTACCGGTCAGGGTGACGGCCACGTTGGGGATACCCGGCTCGAGCCCGTCCTGAAGCCCGTCGCCGTCCATGTCTTCCCAGACGAAGTTTCCTATTTCGGCGGTTTGGGCAAAAGCCCTCGGCGCAAAAAGCAAAATAAAGAGCAAGCATGCGTACCGGTTGATTTTCATGACGGAAATCTTTTTATGGTTTCTTCAGATGTGTGAACAGAATTTAAATTGGTAAATATATGCCTTGCAACTCAATCCGCCTTAATAAATACGGAGAAGGGATAAACTCATGTTCAAAGGAAAGTTCACCGACACTTTTGCCAATTTTTTTTGTCCTTCTACTACTCCGCCATCAACTTCCCGTTCCCCACCAGCCGCCCGTTCTGGGTGATTTTGAATAAATAGATACCTGCCTGCCAATCCCCTTTTCTCAAATGGAAAAACGCGTTCTCCGATTCCATTTCCCGAACGCTATTTCCCTGAAGGTCAAACACTTGTAGGCGTAGTACACTGTTTCGGCGAAGCCCTTTTACTTCCAAGGTAGTTTCCTCACTAAAGGGGTTTGGAACGGCCATGACCTGCGCCTCTGGCACAAACGGTTGCCACAAGCCAACAGTGATGAAGTTTACCCCCAAACGATGGAAAGTGGTATTCGTGAACACCGGGTCGTTGAAGTCGAAATAGATGGCAGCCGTGTTTTCAATGACGGTTTCGAGTGGGGCGTCGAAGCGTGGTTTGATGATGAATTTGGCAAAGCCGTGCGAAGCCAGTTCATTGGCATTGGAATCGGGCAATAAGATGTTTTCGAAAATGAAATGTACCACACCCTCGCCATCCAGATCATAATGGTATGGGTGGCTGCTGGCCCCAAAACGGATGGTGGTCGGGTCAAGCCAGGCCGAAAGCGTATCAATGATTTGAACTGTGAAAGCTGTGTCCGTGCCAGTATTTTGGAACCGAACGAGGTACTCAATGTCGGTGCCGGGGCGGATAAATCGGTCCGCCCCGTAGCCAACAGGGTAGCCTTGTTTATCGTTCGGGTCAAAGGAGCCTATGTTAGCCGTACAATCAAAATCAAGCGTGGGTGACTCATCGGGTGTGGGGAATTGATTGACAAAACCCGTTGAAAAGGAGGATGCTGTAGTACAACCCTCCACCGACAATCCAACAGGTGAAGGATACGGGTGGAATGCTTCCTGGTTAACTTCCACGCGCCAGGTGCTGCCATTGGCGGGCACAGCGATGACCATGGATTCGTTTTCCATCAGCGGCGCCAATTGGCCGGTGCGGAACATGATCCCGTCTTCCACCACGATGTAGTTTGCCGAATTGGACATGCTGGCTTTGCCGTCGTTCCGAATGGTAAAACGAAGCGAATCGGGCTCACAGACACTTTGGATACTGAGGCTTGCGCCCGACCAGTTGGCGCTGGTAGGAGCACAGATAGTGTCAGGGAAAATAGAAGCCTGCGTACAATGTGTCTGGCCAAACTGTGCATTGCAGTTCAGGTACACTTGCAGTTTGAATGACCCACATTCCCCGATGTCGAGATCACCCACCTCAAACCGCAGGACATTAGCCCCCAGGTCGGAGTACGGGATCGAGCTGGACACGGCCAACAAGAATGGGTCGAGCGCCAAAGTAACGTACGCATCTTTTGCTTTTTGTGTGCCTTGGTTGCAATATTCAACCTGGTAATAATTGCCCGAAAAACAACGCCGCAACTGGTAGGTGCCAATGCTGACCGTCAGTGCCGGGCAGATGTAACTGGCTTTTACGGGAAAATCCCCCCCGGAGACCGTGTCGCCGACCATGCCAACCGTAGCGAGGACGCCTACAGGGCAAACGGTCCAGAGGCCGTTGGGCACAAACACTTTCATAGCGTAGGTGCCGACTGGTACACCCACGAGGTATTGTCCTAGTGCATTGGTCACGCCGTAAAGTGTATCGTTGGCGCCTTCCGCCCGCACGATCCAGCCAGCGAGGCCGGTTTCTCCGGGATCAAGGGAGCAGCTCTCATCCTTATCATAGAAAACGCTGCCTTTGAGGGCTCCACAGGCGCCTCCGCCTACCAGATTTACGGAGTAATCGTTGGTGGCAGTGCAACCGTTTCCATCTGTAACCGTGAGGGAATACAGACCGGAGAAGGTAGCAGTAATGGCAACAGACGTGGATGTAAAGCCATTGGGGCCCAACCATTGATATGTAAAATTCGGAAGGTTGGGGCCGGTGATGGTTTCGGTGTTGCAATTGTTTGATAAGGAGAGGATTGTAAAATTAGGATGGTTGGCGTTGTCAGGCACATCGTAAGACGCCGTCTGAGTACAGCTGCCACCTGCACTCACAGTAACGGTATAGGTCCCTGCTGGCAGACCATTTAAATCTTGTGTCGTTGAGGCATTCGACCAGGTATAAGTTAACCCTCCTGGCACTACACTTAAGTCAATACTGCCATTTTGTACAATGCAAATGGTGTTGGGCGTCACTGCCCCGCTTAAGGTAATAGTCAGGTTATTGTTCGTCACATCAACGCTGGTGGTATTGCTGCAACCATTGGCGCCCGTAACGGTGAGCCAATACAAGCCTGATGTGATATTGGAAAGGTCTTGTGTGATCACTCCATTGGACCACTGATAATTGTACGGCGCTACACCACCCGTTACACTGACATTGATACTGCCATTTGCCAAATCGCAAGTCGAAGGGGTGGGTATTGCAGACACGCTAGGCAGATCGGGCAGATCGGGGACATTGTAGGTATCCATCGATGAACAAGCGATGCCATCGCTTACTGTCACGGTGTAATTACCGGGAGTGAGATTGTTTAGATCCTCCGTGGTTGCGCCATTGGACCAAAGATGGGTGTAGCTTCCTGTAGGCGTCACTGAAAGGTCAATCGAGCCGTTTGACCCAATACAGTTGGTGGCCGCTGTGACGATCGCACTCAGGGTCAAAACAGCCTGTTGTCCGACGGTGGTGCTGGTGGTAGCGGTACATCCCAGGGCATCTGTAACCGTGGGAATATAGCTGCCTGCTGGCAGATTGGTCACATCTTCATTCGTGTCTCCTGTGGGCCACAAATAGGTGTATGGGCTTGCGCCACTAATTACCGTGAGGTCAATCGCCCCATCGTTGCCGTTGCAGGTAGCATCCGTGACGGAAGTGGAGAGAACAGGTGCAAGGGTAAGGTCTGGAACGGTGTAAGTATCCACACCCGTGCAGCCCACCCCGTCTGTAACGGTAAGCGAATAATTTCCGGCAGCGAGGCCTGTCAGGTTTTGGGTCGTAGCCCCATTGGACCAATTGAAAGTGTAAGATCCTGGGGGGGCCATCGTAATAACAATGCCTCCGTTAGACATTATGCAGGAATTGAAGGCTGTTACTACCTCCGTAAAATTGAACACGGGGGTCTGCCCAACCGTCACACTGGCACTTTTAGTACACCCATTGGCTTCTGTCACCGTGACCGTATAAGTGGCCGGACAAAGATTTGAGACGTCTTGGCTACTACTACCAGTACCCCAGAAGTACAGATAAGGTGCAACACCACCTG
>JANMME010000072.1:0-2087 GCA_031373015.1 Saprospiraceae bacterium | reverse complement strand
ATGATGGCTACGGGGGTTTTGGAGGCCGTGGAACCCAGCGGCAGTCCACAAATGCCCCTCAAGTGCTGCTCGAATTGGCTGGTGTGAGCGCTGTCTATGGTGTGGTGACCGGAATTATGGGGACGGGGCGCGACCTCGTTCACAAGGAGTTGTCCGTCTTTGGTCCAAAACATTTCCACCGCCAACAAGCCGCAGATATCGAAGGCCCGAATAACGGTTTCTGCCAGGGCTTCTGCCTCGGCTTCGACGAGCCGCGAAATGCGGGCGGGACAAAGCAGGAGTTCCACCAAATTGGCCTCGGGGTGAAAATCCATTTCGACAGCGGGGAAAACAGCCACTTCGCCTTGCGCGTTTCGCGCTGCCACGATGGCGATTTCAGTTTCGATGGGCGCAAGCACTTCGGCGAGGCAGGGGCCAGGCAGGAGTTTGGTTTCCAAATCCTCCAGCGTACGGAGAATGGCCACGCCCTTGCCGTCGTAGCCCGCAGTGCGCGTTTTTTGCACAAGGGGCAATTTCCAAGCACCAGATTCGATGGCTTTTTTCAGGCTTTTTTCGTCGCCGAAAAGTTCAAAATGAGCGGTGGGGATGCCGTGCTCCCGGTAAAACTCTTTTTGCAGGCCCTTGTCCTTGATAATGTCGAGGGCGCGAGGGCTGGGGTGTACGGTCTTGCCCAGTCGCTCCAATTCGCGCAGCGCGTCGGTATTGACGTGCTCGATTTCGATGGTAAGCAAATCCTTATCGCGACCAAAAGCCAGCACCTGATCGTAGTCATTAAAATCGCCGAGGGTAAAGCCTGTGCAAACCTGACTGGCGGGGGCCTCTGGCGTAGGGTCGAGGCAAAAGGTTTTGAAATCCCAATTGGCTGCGGCGAGCGCGAGCATTTTACCGAGTTGGCCGCCGCCGAGTATGCCGATTTTTTGCGTGGTGGAAAACATGGGCGCGAAGGTAGCACCTATAATGTTTTCGGGGCTAACACCCCTATTTTCTGTTCAAAGTGGAGAAGCCTCTTAATTCTCCGGTGAGCAGGCCTTGGTGGAAAATATGGGGCCGACTATCAGGTTCATTTCGCGCAGATGTTACGCAGATGGGAGACGCAGATTTTACGCAGAATTTATTAGTGTGATATCTGCGTAAAATCTGTGTCTCACATCTGCGTAACATCTGCGCGAAACGACTACACGCTTTTCACTTGATCTCCAGCGGCAAATTCTCAAAAGTGCCCGATAAACTCGTATTGCCCTGCGTAGAAGTTCCGATGCCGGTATATTTTATCTGTCCAAAACTACCACTGATGGTGCTTTTTGCAGCATCGTATGCCGTAATGGTCAGGTTTCCCGCTGAGGGATTAGCAAAAGTCTTTATAATGCCGTTTTCCCGGTAAACAAACGTGGCGCCCGCTTTTCCGCTGGGCACATTGGCGGGGGTATAATTTCCAACCGGGAACTGACTCACCAATGCCGACGAAACAGGGCTTTTGAGGTAAATGTCAATGGAACTTTCCGTGTCCCAACCAAAGTGCAGGCTCAGCACGCCGTTTTGGGATACTGCCGTCCAGGGCTCTTTAAAAAACGCCATTCCGGTGGTACCAAAACCACCCGAAATGGATTCTGTGTATTGCCATTCGACATTGCAAACAATCAAGGCGTAATTAGCCTTGGTACCGTCAGTGGCCGTAAGGGTATAAGTGACGGGCTTCGTTGCGTCAACCGTGACCCCCGACGCGGGTAAAATGGTTACGCCATCAGAGACTTCAATGTCAGGCGTTAGGTTTTTGTAATCGTTGAAGTCTTTGGTTTCGTAAATGATGATCTGCCGTTTTGCTTCGTTGATTACGATGTTTTTGAAAGGAATGTAAAAATCGAGGATTTTCTTTTCCAGTTCAACAGGCGGGTTTGGGTCAATGGGGGTGATAGGGTCTTTTTTGCAGGCGACAAAGGCCAAAGAGAGGAGCAAAAAGCTGAAAAGGGCGAAAATGGAGGGTTTTGGAGTGGAATTTTTCAAATTGAATTTCATGGCATTCAGATGTTAAGTTATGAAAGGAGTGTGAATACCGCTTTATGTCACGAGTGAGGCAAAAGGTGCCAAAA
>JANMME010000055.1:0-5323 GCA_031373015.1 Saprospiraceae bacterium | reverse complement strand
GCCTTTCCCATCTTCATAAATCGTTGCCTCGTAGTTTTTGCCCGCATCAAGGAAGTCGAGTTTAACCTTGAATTGGCGCGGCGTTTCGTCTGTCATGCTGCCGATGAACCAATTGCCTGAGTTCTTCTGCCGCCGGGCAGTGGTCAGGTAATCCCCAATCGAGGCATTCAGTATTTTCGTATCCGACCAATCGGTGGGTACGTCACGTATAAACTGGAACACATCAGGGCGTTTTTCGTAGTTTTCAGGAAGGTCGGCAGCCATTTGAATGGGCGAGTAGAGCGTGACATACAGCGCAAGTTGCTTGGCAACCGTGGTACGTACGCGGTCTTTTTTCGCCTTGTCAAATTGATTGAGTTCCACTTGGAAAATACCCGGCGTGTAATCCATCGGGCCACCCAACAATCGGGTGAAAATCAGGGTGAGCTCGTGGCTTGGGTCGTTGCCCTTGCTCCAGGCATTGAATTCCTGACCGCGTGCTGCTTCTGACGCCATGAAATTTGGCCAGGTACGCTGCAATCCACTGGGGCGCACGGGTTCGTGGGCTACCACCATAATGTGTTTATCGGCAGTTCGGCGCAGCACATCGTTGTAGTGGTTGATCATTTCCTGACCGTCGTGCCATTCGCCTTTGGGCTGGATGAAGCCCACATAACCCGTTTTGATGGTATTGAAGCCGTATTTGAGGTAATAGTCATAAGCGGCGTCCATCTGCCGCTCGTAACTGCGAATCGCAGAGCCCGTTTCGTTGTGGACGATGATCTTCACCCTTTTCTCTTTGGCGTAACGGCTGATCTCGGCAATATCGTAATCGGGGTAAGGTTTGGTAAAATCAAAAATCTCAGGGCGCATGACGTTGAACCAGTCTTCCCAACCTTCAAACCAACCTTCCACGAGTACGCCGCCAAAACCGTTTTTAGCGGCAAAATCAATGTAATGTTTCACATTTTCGGTGTTTGCCCCGTGTTTACCCGTCGGTTTCCCGTCCTTGTCGCGGTAGTTCCACCCGGATTTCCCAACATGGAGTTCCCACCAAATACCGACGTATTTCTGGGGTTTGATCCAGGACATATCCCCTTTGATTTTACAAGGCTCGTTCAAATTGAGGATCAAACGGTTGGTGAGCAAGCCACCGGCATCTGGACTAATGAGAACGGCCCTCCAAGGGGTATGGAACGGCAGCGTATTGATTGACTTGACTGTAGAATCTGCCGTTGGGATGATGAAAGTTGTGAACTTGCGCGTTGCCAGGTCAATTTCAAGGTGCATGGCGCCATAATCGGCCAAAGCCGCGTCGGCGATGGATAGGCAAGCGCCTGTTTCCGTCTGCATGGTCACGGGCGTTTGAACGGCGTGTACATTGGTGATGTGCTGCACAAACGGTTCAATGTCCGTGAGATACTTAGTGGCATCTATCTCGCTGATCTTCGAGTGGGTGTAGGTGTGTTCGTTGGAATCCCAATCGCTGGGCGCCCACCAAACCTCGTGATCCCCCATCATTTGAAACTCGGTTTGTTCGTCCGCTACGACGATTTCAGTTACAGGGTCTTGTTTTGGAAATTCGTATCGAAAACCAATGCCGTCGTTGAACACCCGAAACGCAATGTCTAAACGAATCCCTTCGGCACTCATGAGTTCTAATTTTAAGCCATTGTAATGCTCCGTAATTTTGTCCACTTCACCCCAAACGGGTTTCCATCTGCTTTTTTCCGTGGAAGCATGGTCGCCGACTCTTTTTAGCCCTTTGTTAAGGTTAATGCCTTTAAGGCTAAGCCCTAGTTTAGACTGGCCAATGACGTCCTTGCCCTGATATCGGATTTTATAGCTGGGTTCGCCTAAATCGCTCAGCATTAGGGTAGCCTGTATCTGATTGTCTGGCGAACTGACTGATTTGGAGAAGGATTGGGCAAAGCTGCTTGCAATGCTCGCTCCAATGAGCAGCAGCGCGAGAAAAATTCTTTTTGTCATGTTTGAGAATTAAAGCGTTAAGGAACGGGTTTTCAATTCGATTTTTCTCGCAGTAATGCTTTGATTTGCTGGAATTCTTTGTCTAATTGCTCGATTTTGCCTGTTTGCATCCGCAATGTGGCGTTTTCTTGCTGCAATTGCTGAATCATCGCCTGTTGTTCTTGCACAGCCTTTACCAGCGGCACCACAAACTCCGCATAGCGCAAGCTGTACAGATCATTTTCATGCTTGGGCGCATCCACCCCGCTGAAGGAGTAGCCCAATGTTTTTGCAGCCGCCTCTACTTCCTGAGCGATAAAACCGGTTTCCAAATATGCCGATTTTTCCTCCCTCGCCAAACGGCAGGCTTCCGAGATCTCCTCGTCTTGCGCTTTGGTATCTCTGGCGTTTTTTGCGTCCTCTTTCAAATATTTGGCCAGGCCTTTTGCATCGAGATGGTAAGTGACCGGACGCAGTTTTTGGATAAAATCAAGCCCCGGCACATTCTCCTGAACGTCTTTTTTAAAGCGCCCGTCCGATAAGTTCGACCAGTTTTGGAAGCCGCCAATGGACTGGATCGAAGCGTTTCCAATGCGCACCTGATTGGAAGCCGTTATGCGGGAGCTTGCCCCCAATGCAGTACTGTTGGAATAAACGCCCTGAAAATTATCATTGTCAGCAAAAAAACCGAGGTAAGTACAATTGCTGCTGTTGTCTGTATTTGCTCCCGCACTTGCCCCAAAGGCCGTATTCCCGGAATTTTTGGTAAAAAATAGCGCTAGGTCACCGTTTGCCGTGTTGTCCTTTCCAAAAACATTTGTGTAGAGCGCTTGAAATCCCGTGGCCGTGTTACGACTTCCATGAAGGTTGGCATAAAGCGCCTTGCTGCCTACGGCCGTATTTTCTGCCGCTTTTACCGGGTCGCTCGTACCAAGTCCATTGTTGTACAGGGCAGAATCCCCGACCGCGACCAGATTGGAATGGCTGATATTGCAGAACAAGGCGCTCATACCCAAGGCTGTATTGGATGAGCCGGTCGTATTTGAATACTGGGCATTCCTGCCAATGGCCGTATTGTAATGACCGGAGTCGTTGTAATAAAGCGTATGCGATCCATAGGCCGTGTTTTTGCTCCCCGTCGTGTTCAGCAAAAGTGATTCAAACCCAATGGCCGTGTTTTTATCACCGGTGGCGTTTTTCCCCGCTTGCAGCCCTAAATAGGTATTGCCATCACCGGCGGCGGTTATTTTTCCTGCAAGAACATTGTTCACTTTAAAAATCAGCGGCTGATCATCGGTCGTTCCTACAAAATTGGAGGCTGGGTTTGTGCCTGCATTGCCGGTCAACATCCAG
Source organism: Saprospiraceae bacterium (assembly GCA_031373015.1). GTDB lineage: Bacteria > Bacteroidota > Bacteroidia > Chitinophagales > Saprospiraceae > M3007. The sequence goes on along the minus strand of JANMME010000055.1, from coordinate 2,023 downwards.
CCAGCGGATTGAAGGCCAGGGGTCTTTGGTCGCCAAATTGCTGCCGTTGCATCCCATGTCAATGCCTGACCCTCTGCCGGCAAGGTGGATGCAATGGCACGCCCTTGTATTTTTTCGGTGTTTTGACTTTGCAGTGCAAACGGCACACTTAAGAGCTGTGTCGTTCCCGCCAGCACATAATCATTGCCGCCGAGCGGGTCTATCTCTATTTTCAGGAACTTATCGCCACTGCTCCAGACGATATCGGAAAAATTGCCCAGGCTGCTGCTTCCGGCCCCAATACCCAGGGTGAACAAACCCAGAGAACTGGTGGTGGCTGCATGGGTTTCTACATACAGGTCAGGGCCATTGAGCGAACCATCCACGATGCTGGCTCGGATACTGATGTTTTGATTAGAAATGACCGTGCCCGTATTGTTTCGGGCTACCCCCTGATAATTGAATTTTTGCGGCGTTTGAGCCTGCACCGAAAGACAAAAAAGCAGGGCTATGGCAAGGTTGAATGACTTTATCATGGTAGCTAAATTTTTATGATTTTTATGGCGAAGGCCAGTGGGCGCTTGTTATCCAACAATACCATGAAATACATGCCTTTAGGAAGCGCTCGCACATCCAATTCAGGGGTAAAATTTGTCTCCAAAACCAGCCGACCCAAAACATCATAGATATACGCGGAGACAATGTCCGTTCGGGATGTTTCAATAAAGAGAAAGGCGGACACGGGATTGGGGTAGATCCATATTTCGCCCCCTTTCCATACATTTGACACATTGGTCATGGAGTCCAATTGCGGCTGCAAAAAACCCTGGGTCAGTATTTGGTTTGGTGTGGTTAAAGTGGCAACGGCCAATTCGCCCAGTGACCATTCCACGTTCAAGGAGCCATTTTGCAGCAAGCCCCCGGCATTGTTGACCACCCAGGGCCGCACTGTTTGGGCTTGGGCAAGTCCCGTTACAAAACAAAGCACTACAGTTAGGATTGAAATCGTGCATGGTTTTTTCATAAGCGAAAATTGTGATGAAGGATACTTCAATACGACGGTGCATTATCTAAGTACCGTCACGTTTCCTGATATAACAAACGATACGCCGTCAACAAATTTCAACTGCGCCACCCAAACAAATACGCCCGGATTAACGGGTCGGCCGCGGAAAAAACCATCCCAACCGTGTTCCTCATCGTTGGGCAGAAGATGCTCCTTTTCAAATACCAACTCGCCCCAACGGTCATAGACAGAGAACTTCGGAACGCTTTCCAAAGAAGCATCCGCGTAAACGGTAAAAAAATCGTTCAGACCGTTGTCATCCGGCAGGAAAATGTTCGGCACATAAATATGCCGCTTCAACACGATCAGGTCAATCAAATGCAAACTGTCACAACCTTTTACCGTCTCGTAATGAAACGGATACTGACCAGGCAGGTTGGTGCGCTTGCCATCGGGCAATTGAAAATATGTGCCCTCGTAAATGGTGACAGTCTCCTCTGTTTGGGCTGAATCCGTCAAATCCTCCACTTCTAAACCGTCCAACATCGTCTTACAACCCATTGAATCTAAAACGGTTACGCTGTGAACGCCCGCTGTCAGGCCAGGAAAATAGCCCTGCGCGTGAGAGGCCGGGTCCTGATTAATATGGTAGGCGTACCCGCTCGAACCGCCTGAAGCTGATACAGCCACAAACCCGAAAGGATGCTGACAGTCCACATTTCCGATGCTGTCCAATTGAAGCAACAAGGGCTTATCCTCCTGAACTTGAAAGTTACGCTGGTGGGTACATCCGGCAGCGTCGCGCAGCGTGATGGTATAGTTCCCTGCCGGCAAATTGGAAAACACCCCGCCCGGCTGCCAGGGCCCGCCGTTGACTTGAAACTCGAAAGGTGCAGTGCCCGAAATAGCGTTCACCGAAATTGATCCCCCAGCCACGCAGGTTGCAGGGGTAAGGGACAAAAGTGTATAAAGCGCGGAAGGCGGCAGACCCACGACATAATCATCGGTATGGGTACACCCCGCCGCGTCGCGCATCGT
>JANMME010000151.1:0-11421 GCA_031373015.1 Saprospiraceae bacterium | reverse complement strand
TTTCGCGGATTTTTGTAAGAAACAATGTTTTGTGTTTTAGCCAATTGAATCCTATAAGGTTTTTAAAACCTTATAGGATTTTATTAAAATCAGAATATAATTCCGCAATAAATTTTCAATTTGGGCTTTTTGCACAACCTCGAATGTCGCTACAGCCTATTTTTACCCAAATAAAAGCGGCCAAGCCGACAAAATCCCTTTGCGTAAACTTCTAATTTTTCTTTTCCTCCTGTGTTCCGTCCAGTTTTTTGCCCAGCCAGAGTTTGACAAACGACTGAGTTTTGACGAAATCCAAGCCTTGCTCAAAGACGGCATTTCGCCTCGCGATGTGCGCAAACAAGCCCTTGCTTGGTATCAATGGGCGTACTATGACGAAGAACAAACGGGCATTGCTGATTTGGCTTTTCAATACCTCACCCGAAGTGCCGATTTGTTCATGGAAGCGGGCGATACCCTTGCTTACTACCGTGTTCGTTCAGATTTAGCCGACCATCTTTCGGAGCGAAAACTATGGGATGAGGCAATAAAAATCCAGCAAGAAGCCCTTGATTATTACCAAAAAACAGACAATCTGCACTATGAAACCCATTTGCTCGCCAAATTGAGCAGAGTGTATGCCAATAAAGGTGATTTAGAGCAAGCCTCACGCTTAAAAACAGCTTTTTCTGCCAAAAATCGCATCCTAAAAGATACCATTTTGGACATTACCATGGCCATGGATGAAGTGCAGCGGAATGCCAAACTTGGCCACTATTCCATGGCTCGCTATGACGCTTCGAATGCACTGCGACTGGCCGAGCAAACCACTCGAACCGACCTAATAGCTTGGGGTCAATATTCCGTGGGGTATTACAATTACCTCGATGGAAACTTCAAAATGGCGCTTTTTTTTCTGAAAAAAGCTGAGAAAACTACTCCTCGCGTCAATATTGCTTTAAGCCACAACATCTGCCGCCAACTTTGGAATTCGTATGAAGCACTTGACAGCACCGAACGGGCGCTCGAATACGCCAACCGATCTGCTATACTCGGCGACTCTTTACTCGCCCAAGAGCGGGAAGCCTCCCTTCACCGTCTTGCTATCCAGTATGATACCCGATTAAAACGAGAACAGATTGAGCAACTGGTTATGGAGAAAGGGGAGGCCAAAGCAGAATCTGAACAACAGCGGATAGGGCTTGCCACGCTTGGGGTAGCTTTGGCAGCCGTATTGCTCGCGTTATTTTTCATCGTGCGAGACTACAATCACCGGATGCGTGTGAATAAGGTCATAGCGGCCCAAACAGAAGAGATCAACCAGCAAAAATTCAGGGATTTGGAAAACACCCTGAAAATCGAAACCATGCAAAGCATGCTTGCCGGACAGGAAAGCGAGCGACAGCGCGTGGCGCAAGACCTGCACGACAGCGTGGGCGGACTCTTGGCTGCTGCTAAAATCCAACTGGAAAGCATGTCGGCCAAAAAGCCCGAACTTTCTGAAGACGAAGATTGGGTGAAAATCCGAGGCCTCCTAGACGAGACCGTTTCAGAAACCCGCCATATTGCCCGAAACATGCAACCCAGCGCACTCTTGGAATTTGGCCTCGTCACGGCATTGCGCGACCTTACGGCACGGGTACATGGGAAAGGGATGCCGCATATTACGTTCCAGCATTTTGGAGCGTTCGAGGGTATTGACCGTGCCATTGCGCTCAATTGTTATCGCATCATTCAGGAATTGTTGCAGAACAGCCTTAAACACGCTCACGCAAACGAAATATTGGTGCAAATAACCCGTACCGACAACCAACTCGCACTCCTCGTGGAAGACGATGGGGCGGGCTTCGACCCACAGGATTCGCAAAAAGGCATGGGCACCGACAATGTGGCCCGCAGAGCTCAATTCCTAAAAGGCGAACTGAGCGTACAATCGGCCAAAGGGCAAGGCACCAGCACACTGGTGACGGTACCGCTATCAGAAATTCAGGGTAAACCCTGAGTTTAAAACCCGGTTTTGCCCTGATAAAAACGGCAATATGAATGTTGACTTTTGTGCCGGGCATTTCATGAACCGATTACAAAGTGCCTTACCCCCCGTTTTTTTGAAAGATTGTTTTCTCCAATAGAATTTGTGCAGAATAGCTTTGTTCTAAACCTTTCGCGGCAAAAGAGCCGCATTTATCCCCCCCGCTACACGCTTGTGTAGTGTTTCTAATCTTCCTACCATACGTAATTCAGATCGCCCGCCGCCCAATGGAGCAGCGGGCGATTTTTTGTTTTGGAGTAAAACTGAACATCTTAGTTTTGGGCCTGTTTAGACGAGACATTGGATATTGGACGATGGACATTGGACGATGGACATTGGACAGCTTCGCTTAGCAAATCCATGGACAACAATATCACCCCTCCTTCGCTTCGGCTTCGGTGGGTAAAAATTCAACAGAATATGGCATTTACACTTCCAGAACTCCCCTACGCCTTCAACGCCCTCGAACCACACGTGGACGCTCGCACGATGGAAATTCATCACGACAAGCACCATGCCGCTTATGTCAACAACCTCAACGCCGCGTTGCAAGGCACAGAACACGAAGGCAAAAGCCTCGAACAACTTCTCGCCAACATCAGCAAACTCCCGCCTGCTGTGCGCAACAACGGCGGAGGCCACTGGAACCATACCATGTTTTGGGAAATCATGTCTCCCGATGGGGGCGGTGAGCCTTCAGGCGATCTGGCTGCTCAAATCAACAAAGATTTTGGCTCGTTGGACGAGATGAAAAAGCAGTTTGCACAAGCAGGCGCTACGCGCTTTGGCTCAGGCTGGGCTTGGCTCTGCGTAGGCGACAATGGCGGCTTGTTCATTAGCTCCACCCCCAACCAAGACAACCCGCTGATGGATCTGGCCGATAAAAAAGGCCGCCCCATACTCTGCCTCGATGTGTGGGAACACGCCTATTACCTGCACTACCAAAACCGTCGCCCGGATTACATCAGCGCTTGGTGGAATGTGGTGAACTGGGCTGAGGTGGGCAAACGCTTTCGCAATGCGAATTGAGGAGAGCAAATTAAAAAGGGAGAGCCACCACATTCCGAAACATCTGGATAGTGGTGGCTCTTTTTTTTAAGTCAATTGACTCCGGCTTTATCTACTGATGACGAACGCTTTGCTCCAAATCGGCGTGTTCGGCCCGATGAGGCTGAGCACGTACATCCCGCTCGGAAGGTCTTTGAGCGCGATGGAGTGGGCATTTTGCTTAGGGTTCAGGTTTCCCTCGCGGAGGAGTACGCCATTGACGTGGGTGATGCGGTAACGGGTATAAGTGTCGGGCGGCACCTGTACGTTGAGCAAGTCGTTGGTCGGATTGGGGAAGATCAGCACTTCGGGCTGCGGCTGCGAGGTCTTTCCATCCCTGTTGCTGGTTTCTAGACTGAGCGTGGTAAAAGAGATTCGGGCAGCCGGGCGTTGCTCTGGACAAGGGTTGGATTCCACACTTGGCACGATGTCAACGAAGTAAGTCGTGTTTGGCACGAGTGGCGAGAGCGGAGCCTCGTTGTCGCCGCCCCATTCGGGGCCTTCGTACTCAAAGCCTTCTGGCTGCACGAGCTCGCCGTTCGGGTAGGTGGCGATGCTGTAGCGGACGGTGTAGCGATTGATGGGGTAGGTCTCCGTGTTGTTCACAAAGTGCCGGGCAGCGTTCCAACCGATGACCGCCGAGTGGGTATCTAAGTTTCTGACTTCTACATCAGACACAGGCGTGAGGAGTTCGTCTTGCACCCCGCTTAGTTGCGGGTCGCCCGCGCATTCGTCGGGCGCGGGGCGAGCGCAGAGGTAGATGCGCCTGAATGTGATCCCAGTTTCTGGAAGGCCTTCGATGGTGACACGGATTTTTTCGATGCGCTGTTTATTGAATATGGTGTTGACGATGCGATACCAAAAATTGTTGCTTCCAGAAGTGCCGTCCTTGACATCTATCGGGCTTAGTTTGATCCATTGTCGGCAGCAGTCACGCATGTACTCGATGGTGATGCGCCCATTGCCGGAAGCGTAGAACATGTACAGCGCGTCAATATATTTTGGCCCATCAAAGTCAATGACAAATTGCAGGGTTTTTCCTTCGCCGACAATAATGCCAAAGTTGCTGGGGGGAGGGTTGGAAGCTAAATCTGTGCAGATTACGGCAGGAGTGCCAGGAAACAAGGATTCAAAAAAAGACTGCTCCAGAAAAGGCTGCCCCACCCACGGATTCTGGGTAATACTCACTTCATTTTGCTGAAAAGGGACAGGGCAAGGCGTACAAGTCCCCGCTTGCCAGATAACGTAGTGCCTTGTGTTCTCTGGCTGGCTCATGTCAGCTGCGCTGTATGTAAAAAACGAGGAGGTGCCACCGTTCGTGTTGCTCACAAAAGGCACGACCCAGAAGATGTAGCACACAGTCGGGTCAAGGCTCAGCCCAGGCACCACGGCATCTTTGCTGCCACCCGGCAGGCGGTCGGTGAGCAGGATTGCCGACTGCGGGTCGAAGACTGGGTTGTTAGTGCCGCAGGGGATTTCTTGATAATAGACGGCATAGTAGGAATACAGCTGGCCTGGTGGCCAAGTCCAAGTGAGCCGTGCGGTGTTGCAGCCGAGGCAGGAAGCGGTCAGATTCAACACCGGCTGCACTACGCGGTCGCTCTCGCTGAAGGGTTGGTTCACCCGCAGATAGACCGGGGTCTCGGTCAGGGTAAACTCGGTGTCGCCGAGCCGGATACCGTTGATGCGCCAGAAGTCACGAAAGGGGCCGTTGTTCGGTAGTTGTACATTCACAGCTTCTATCAGGCTCGGGTCAACCTTGGTGCGCCGACCATCCTCGTCATAATCAACTACTTCAATTACTTGAATTACAGGTTTAATCTCGTTAGGGTCGGCTGTCTTTCTTATCAAAACCGCTTTGTGATACTCAATCTCATTGCAAGCCAAATCCGAGCCGTGCGGCACCCAAGCGGCAATGGTAGGGCGAGCATCGTTCCCACCAGAATATAGGTACATACGCGGGTCGTCAAAAACCATGACGTTGTCATCGTCATTGAAGTAAGCGACTTCGTATTCTTTGTTCGTCTTGATGAACCGCGTGGCGTCCAGTACGCTTTTGAGGGTGCGGAGGTGATACCAGGATGTTTTGGGCGAGCCATTGCTGTGGAGCAGGCCGCTGGTACCGAACAGGCTGGTGCCCAAACTCGCGTCGTCGTTGAGTTCGTACATGAATACCTTGTCCACGACCCCTGCAGCTCCCTTTGAAGCAGATGCCTCCATAAAGTAGCGGGTGACCCATTGGCCTTGTATGGTTTGCGCATCAAAACCACAAAAAGGCACTAAGCCGATTGCTGTGCTTCCTTGGGTATCGTAGCCAAACTCGGTGATCCAGGTGGGCTTGTCTGGGAAAAGCGGTGGATACTCGATTGTCCCATTCCCCCGGTCGTCCAATATCCTTTTTATCCTACCGCGTAGATCAATGTTGTCGCTCTCCGGGAAAGCACCTTGACCACTTCCAAAAAAGGCTCGCCCTTTGTAAAACTTGTCCCAAGGGTCATCAATAACCATAGGATCATCATCATCTAACCCGGGGTGGGTGGTCGTAGAATAAAAGTGGTAGTTGACGATATCAAAAGGGTAGTCGCCCGGCCCGCGCATAGCGTCCCATGCCTTGCGCAAAAAATGCAGGTAGTCATACCTAAGGTCGGACGTACCTGCCAGCACCACTTTGGTATTGGACGAAAGTTTTTTGATGCCCCAAGGGGTGTTTAGATATACCCCACTGCCCTTGTTGCCATCGTAAGCGGCGCTCAGCATGGCAGCATACTGGTCGGGGCGGAAGTAGTAGGAGGTCAAATAGCTTGGGTTGGTTTCCATGCTCGCGCCCGTGATGGAGGCATCAATTTGGTCAACACTTTTCCATGCGGCATCGGTCTCATTGAACACCTCAATATACTTGACCGAACTTCTACCCAAGCCAATGTTATCTGGGAACTCGATGTTTTGCGCCGCCAATTGCTGGAAGCCTGCCGGAAAACCGCCCGCAGGCGCAGCCCCATAGCGGGCAGCAAACAAGGAGCTGCGGATAGCAAGCGCCTCCCAATGGTCGGGGTCGGCTTGTATGTCGGCATTTCCGGTGCCAGGGTTGAGTGGATCAGCCTGATAGGGAGGGCAAATGGGCTTGGCTTGTAGTTCACCACTGTTGCCGTACATGATCGGGGCGCATCCTTGCAACACCGCTACGGTGCGCTGCGGCAGCACTTTGTAGAAGTCGTCGTAGCGGATGTAGCGGTTTCCATTGTAGCTGGGATTCCATCGGATTTTTTTGGGGAGAGCTGAGTTGGCCGGCACGGGCAGTGCGCAAGTCGGCACCCCAGTTCCTTGAGCGTCTGTTACGATAGCGTTGCTCTGGTCGTCCGCCCAAAGGTGGAAGGCCCTGGCGTTGCCCACCTTTGTCATTCTTTCATAAGGTAGCTGGGGCTTTACGTTTACGCCGATGAAGTCGCGCATCAGCGGTTGGGCTTGTGCGGCCAGCGAGGCGAGGAGCAAGGCTGCCCCTGTGAGCATGAATGGTAAAGGTTTCATTGTTTTAAAAAATTTATGGTGCTGAAGAATGCTGTGTAACTTCGTCTCAAAAATAGCACTTATGCGGTTAAGATGTACCTTTTTTGCGATTTTGTTCCCCCTTTTTCTGGCAGCACAGGTCTATCAGGGAGATATCTGGCTGAGTTCTCAAGCCGCGGTGGACTCCTTCCCGCTCAAATACCCTGGCATCAAAAGGGTGGCCGGCAATTTTGTAATCGGCATCGCAGACACTGTTAATCTTACTGACATCACCGACCTAAGCCCTTTAGCAGGCTTGGAGTATGTCTTCTACTTCTACATCAGCAACAATGGGATGCTTACTGACCTGCATGGGCTGGAGGCCATGGACACGCTTTATTCCGTTACGATCTACCACAATCCGAAGTTGCAAAGCCTGTATGGGCTGCACAAGCTGCGGAAGTCAGACGGGTTCACCATACGGCAGAACGACACCTTGACCAACTTGCAGGGCCTCAACAGCCTACAATATGCCGCAGCCTTTTCGGTAGAGCGTTGTAAAAACCTGATTTCTATGGAGGGACTGGACTCCTTGCAAACTACCTTCTTTGGCATGACCATCGCCGGAAACCCGCGCCTGAAGTCCATCACAGGGATGCCCGGCCTGAAAGACTGTAGCATAGAGGTGTTCAAAAACGACAGCCTCTTGCACTTTGGCTATTTCCCAACCTTAAAAAGCGGGGGCTTTGAGGCATACGAGAACCAAAGCCTAGTTGATTTTGCAGATTTAGGGAACAACGTGCCCGAAACCTTGGCCTTGAACTTGCACCATAACCCAAAATTGAACTCTTTGGACCCTATCAAAAAAGCAAATTGGTGCGGTATGGGCATTGCTAACAACCCCCTGCTCTCTAAAATACGTTTGGATTCCATTGGCTTTGGCAATATTGACATAAGTGGCCCGGCCATTGATGAAATCCGGTATTCAAAAGCCGATGTTTTTGGCTCTTTCAAAGTGCACCACTGCCCCCGACTTATTACTCTCTCCAACGCGCTGCCTGTGGCTGACAGCATACAGTTTTACTACGAAATCTACGACAACGACTCCCTGACGCTGCTCCACGAAGACTGGGGCCCGAGGTATATCCGCCATCTGACCGTCCGGGACAACCCCCGGCTGCAGGAGGTGACCGGGTTTGAAGGCTTGGAAGAGACTTGGTATCCCACCTCTTCTTTTGACGACTACGATTGGGGGCTTGTGGTCACCTCGCCCAACCTTAGGTCGGTATCTGGCTTCAACAGGCTAAAGAAAGGGAATGTGAGGCTGGGATCGACAGATACAAATGGCGCAGATTTTGAGCGTGTGGAGGGTTTTAACGCACAGGATGCGGAATTTTCGAGGGTTCGGATTAACGGGGCGCAGCTTCTCCACAACATCATCGGCTTTAATTACGTCCGAAAAGTCACAAGCATGATCGAGCTCTATCAAATCAAAGACACCCTCTCTGCTTTTGCCCATTTGTTTGAATGTGGGCCTTATATAAACTGGCCTGCTTACTTAGAGGTAAGCACTCAGTCGAACTGTCACATTGACCCCGCTTCGTTCAGCCAGTTGAATAAGCTGCAAGGGGTGTATCTCGATAACTCTTCTCATGGCGGGACTATGATCCCATTCCCATCCCTCGAAACTTGTGTAAACTCTGGCGTTGCAACCAGCAACAACCTCACTTCATTTTCCCTTGTGGGTATCTATCCTTCGCTGCGGAAGACGAAATCCATCGGGTTCGGCAACTGCCCCCGCCTCAAGTCACTTGATGGCATAGAGGGCATCACGGAGTTTAAGCAAAGCACCTCGCCTTTCGGCACTTTTATCGCAGCAGTTGACTGCGACTCACTCGCCGACTGCTCGGCCATCTGCTGGCTCGTGGAACACGCCAACTTCGTGCCTGCTAATATCCCGAGAGTGTACCTCGACAACCCGCTCTTCCCCTGCGACGACGCAGCCTCCATCGAGCACTGGTGCGATACGCTCACCACCAGCACAAAGCCAGAGCCGAACTTGGAGGCAGCGCCCCTCATGCGCCTATACCCCAACCCCGTGCAGGTAGGGTGTCTGAACATCGAGATGAACAACCCCGAATTTTCTGGCCAATATCAGATAATGGTCAGCGACGTCTCCGGGCGGGTGGCTTTGGCCGGGCGGCTGACTTTTACACAGGGGAATACGGTGCTCAACACCAGCATGCTCGCTCCGGGCTGGTATCAATTGAGCGTTCTACAGCATCAGGGCGTGGTGAGCAGTGCGCCTTTTTTGCAGGAGGGTCAGTAAGTCCCCTGCTGATTCAACGGCCTGGTCCCACTTTCCAAACTTGAGAATACGGCACAAGTCGCGCCCCAAAAGCGCGGAAAGCATGCTCTATGTTTTCGTCCATACTTCCTTCAAAATCAAGGCTAAGCGAGCGTTCCGAACAAAAACGGATAGCCTCCATAAACAAGCTGTAAACAGCACCTTGATTTTTGAATTCCGGGGCAGTACCCGTCATTAACACAGAGGCTTGTCTTTCATCGAATACAAGATAAAGTCCGGCGCTGGGTCTGCCGGAAGTCTTATCATAGGCTACAAAGCAGGCCGATTGATTTCGCTGATTTAGGGCGGTATGTAGCGTTTTTAACACCTCGAATGGGTAACCTTGTCGTTGTTTTTTCCGCTGGAACGAAAGTTTGTTGAGCGCAAAAACGGTTTCCCAAGCTTCGTCGTCACGGCGTGTTTCTGTCCATTTTTCCGCTTTTTTCAGGTCGCTACGCAGCGTGTTTTTAAAGCCCGTCGTTATTTTTTCCAGATCATTGGTTACCTCAAAAATATAGGTGTAGCGGGTAGTCTGCCGAAACCCTTCCCAGTAAAACGGCAGCCAGTTTGTGATTTCTGGCCTGAAATTCAGATTGAAAAATACGGTGCGCGGTAATTGCTGGATAAGTTCGCCCATGACCTTTTTTTCAAAGGACAGCCTGCTAACTCCTTTGAATCCAGCCTCTTGCGGGTAATGCAACCAAGGGCCTCCATAAGTAGTGAGCGGCGGAAGTTGGATTACTTTCAGGCCCCAACGGCGAGCAATATAATAAGGTAAGGCGCCAGTGATTTTGCCGGTATTGCCCGTAGCGAGCACAACTTGCCAGCCAGCCGAACCGCATACTGCATCGAGCCACCATGGTTGTAAATGGATCGGGACGTATTGTTTATGGCAAAAACGGATGTAAGCATCACGCATTTCAAGCGAATTTTTCGACATCAAGAAAAACTCCCTTTAGGTGGTCGAAATCTGCATCTGTGGTGAGCAATTTTGCTTGAAGAACAGAGGCTGTGGCAGCTATCCAAAGGTCGTTTTTCCCCATATTTCGGGAACTAAGCCCAACAGGAAGTGTTTTGCCGTCAAGTTTTCCTTGACTGTATGCATCTATTTCTGCGTAACGAAGGATGAGGTCTTGGCTTTCAATAGGTATAATAACAAAGGACAGTAGCGCAATTTGCATCTGCTCTAGTTTTTTTACTCCCCATTTGTTTTGCATGGATAATGAGCGTATTTCTCCTTCGGAAGCCACTGAAATTAGTAATATTGGAGCAGTATTTGTTGTATTGAATTCAGCCCGAATTTTGTCGGCAAGTGGAGTTTTTCGGATTAAATTGAGAATGATATTGGTATCCAAGAGGTAAGTCATCGGGTGAGCTGGCTAAGTAAAAGTTCTATTGGTTCTTGTATATTTAGTTCTTTCACCAATTTGTCAAATCGTTCCCAATTTGTACCAGTATATCCCTGCTCGAGAATAAGCACCTGAAGGTCAGTTTTATCTCGCCTGGGCCGAATGTATTTCTGGATATGTTCCGGAATTTGTTTTGCAACGGGCACACTCTTTTTGCCCGACCTTTTGGGGGAAGCCTTTTGAGGCTCGGAGGCCGGGGCGGGCGATTGCATCGAATCCGCGATCTGCGCGATGAGTTCGTGCTTTTTCTCATCGCTGAGTTTTGCGATCCATTCGGGCAAGTTGTTGGAGGGCGCGTTATCAAGCATAGCGGGAAATCTTTTGTGCAAAAATACAGGAATAGCCCAATTTTCACACAAAGGATGCAACAAAACCAAAGAAGTTTTTAGAAGAGAAGTGCTTTTTGATGCCTTACAAACCGCAATTTGGCCTAAGTTTGCCCCGTTTAATCGGCAAATTTGCGCCCATAACCCTACCCATCATCAGACATACACCTAACACCCACCGTTCAATTCTTTAAAGCATGACGCTCCGCGAACTATTCGACTACCTAAGTGCCAACCCTTTAACCGTGGTTGCCTACTTTTCCCTCCTCTTGTTCACGGCTGTTTTGGCTGGACTGCTGGGCAAAGGCGAAGGTCATCTAACCCCATGGAAATATCTTTATTCTGCAATCGTGTACCTGGTATGCGTACCGGGCATTTTTGCGGCGGCACTGGCGGTCTATCTTTTCCTTTTTGAGCAAGGGGGCAGTATTTACAATGTCAATCTGCTTACCCAAGTGCTTCCTGTTGCTGCCATGGTCCTAACACTTAATGTGGTGCGGCGCAATGTCGAGTTTGGCTATATCCCCGGTTTTGGCCGGCTGACGGATTTGATGATGACCATCTTCACGGTCTTTTTGTTGATGTATTTGCTCCACCGGCTCCACCTCGTGGCGTGGGTATATGTACCCGTGCAATGGCTGCTTCTTATTGTAGTGGGTCTGCTGCTTATTGTCCGTTTTGGGCTTAAACGTTTGACTTCGTGATGATTAGAAAAGATATTTGGTGGGTGATTTCGGCTTATTGCGCAAGCAGCCCTACGCCACGGGAGGCGGAGACCTCGGAGGTTTTCGAAAACCTCCGAGG
>JANMME010000241.1:0-4781 GCA_031373015.1 Saprospiraceae bacterium | reverse complement strand
CGCGTAAATCCGCCCTATCCGCGTAATCCGCGTTGCTATTTTTCCCCGTCATTCGAGCGCATGAACTCAATGATTTTACGCGCATCTTCTTGCGTGAGATTTTGGTTGGGCATACGCACGAGGCACTGTTCGAGCAGTTTTTGCGCCTCTGGGTCTTTTTCGAGCATCATTTCCACATTGGTGATCATGTTCATGATCCAAACTGGCTCGCGGCGCTTGGTGACGCCTGCCCAGCCTGGGCCGACCAGTTTTTCGTCGCTGAGTTTATGGCAGGCGAGGCATTTCAACTCATAACTAGCTTTGCCCGTAGCCACCCACTCCTTATTGAGCGGTGTAGTGAGTTCGATGGATTTGACTTCGGTGCCGTGCGTTTCTGGCTGATTAGCAGCAAGATCAGAAGGTGTAGGAGATTTTTTGGCGGCATCATCGGCATCTTTTTTAGAGGTGCAGGCGATAAATGCAAGCATTAGGAACGCCGCGAGGAAAGTTGCTTTTCTGAACATGACTTAGATAGAGTTAACGGTGATGTTAATAAAAGAGATTCAACTCTTTTTCTCCACAAAAGTATCGCAGCTGTAAAAGGCGGGTAGATGAGCAGCATCAGCCTGTTAGATGATTATGGTCATTCATAGCAGATTTCCCAATTGACCTACCATTGCCGAATGTTTTCAAAAACATTTGGGTATGCACTACGCGCAGCCACCTTTATCGCTATTCGCGATAAAGGGGAAAAAATAATTGGCCTATTGGAGCTCGCACAGAGCCTAGACATTCCTCGCCATTTCCTCGGGAAAATCATGCAGGACCTTGTTCGCCATGGGATTGTGGATTCCATAAAGGGACCGAACGGTGGCTTTTATGCCAATGCCCGAACGGCAGGGATGCCACTGCTGGACATCCTGAAAATCACAGACGGGAATCTGATCTTTGACCAATGTGCACTGAATATCAAGCGGTGCAATGCGGAGCACCCCTGCCCTTTGCACCATGATTTTGCGGTGTGCCGGGATGGAATGCTAAAAGTATTGGCTGTAAAAACGGTGGAAATGCTGGCGACAAAGGTGGAAGATGGTACGGCTTATTTGGTACGATAAACCCTAAGATAGGAATCAAAATTCTGCCGACCGAGGTGTTTGGCTCCCGAGCCCACTACTATTTATTTCTTAGCTCCTGAATATAAGCAATCGTGCGGTCGCGTACATTTTTCCACGATGTTTCAAGACCTTCGGTATTCCGATACTCGGAATCATTCTTGGCAATTGTTTCCAGAAGAGCATCCAAAAAAACTTCAAAATCTGCTACACTGAACGCGCCATGCTTGGCATTGTCAGAGCGCATCATCTCAGAAAGATAGGGTTTTTGGGTGTCAAAATCAATCAAGACATCCACGGCCATTTGAAGCATGGCGGATTGGCGGCGCTTGCCGATATCTGAAAAGTTTTGCGCTTTTGAGCCTTCTTTCGTGTAATAGTGTTCGTAAAAGTCCCGGATAAATTCCTTGTTGGATGCCAAACAACGGCGATAGCTTGCACGGACATCGCTGGATTCGGGGTCGTCGAGTCTGGTCAAAAGGTGTAGCCGTCGGAGCAATTTGTGCAAATTCGGAAATTTGTCCCGGCGTTCCGTCGGGTCTTCCTGTAGCAAATCGCGAATGACGGCGGACAACTCGCTTGGCGGGAGCAATGCGAGGCGTTCTTGCCGGAAGGCGTTGTCGCTCACAAACCTTTGCCTGTTCTGGAGAATTTGATAGACCGAAGCTCCGTCAAATAAGTCCTTGGCTGTCAACATTTTATAACCTATCAAGCCGATAGAGTAAATATCTGAATTGCAAATATTCGATAACTCTTCTTGGCGCATTTTATCCTTGGACAACTGTTCTAGAATGATGATCTCTCCATCACCCTTCAATTGTTCAGGGCTTCCGTACTGGCACACATCGCGGTAGCGGTTGAAAGTGCGCTCATAGGAATTGTCATATTGGGAATTCGAGCCAGCTTGCTTATCCCTAGCGGTGACTTTGGGCGTAATTTTTAGCAAATCAAAGGGGGAAAGCATAATTTGCCATTCATCGTCAACGAAAATTTTAGAGGGGCGTATATTGGTGTGAAGAATACGTTTGTGCCGAAGATAATCAAGTGCTTCTGTCAGCTGATAAAGCCAATCAGCGACCTGCGGAACAGGCCTAGGGCCAGTAACCTTCAGTGCTTTATCGAGGGTGTCGCCGTAGACATACTCGGTAATGATAAAGTAAGGGAATTTACTGGTTTCATGGTCGAGCAACTTGATTACGTTGCGGTGGCGCAGGTCGGTTAAGCGCTGAATCTCATCTTTGAAATTTTGGTCGAGTTCCGGGGTCTTCAGTACCATCGCAATGGCATGCCGACGGGTATCAATATTGTAGAGCCGATAAATAATAGACGAGTTTCCTTCCAAAACTTTTGAATCATCCTTGCTTTGGGCCAAGGAAGCGGGGTCTTTTTCCTTTTTTTGCAAATAGGTCTTTGGAGCTTGATCACGGCGATAACGTTTGGGCAGCAATCGCTGGTCGAGGATTTCATGGATCACTTGGTCGCGGTGGCTGATACTGGCCAAAAACTCGGCACGGCCCTGCATATCAAAAACACCCGACATTGCTTCCTGACGGAATGTAAGGAGTCGTTCCAGAAAAGTTGCCCGGATTTGGTTGCGCTCGTGCTGGGCATCCGCTCGGGCGATGCCATCCACAATGTCTTGTTGCGTTCTCACAGATGCCAGGCGGGCCCTGATAATTGCCAAATTAAACTGTTCTTCTTCGCAGCGTTTCAAGAATTCATTGAATTTGTCCAGTGCTTCCTCAAGTCGGTCCGCTTCGCTGATAAGCTGTTCGATGGATTGTTTCTTTGCCATAGGTCGGGGAAGGAGTATTAAAAAATTTTTATTGCGCTTGGCCGAAACAGCGCTTTTGTAGCACAAAGTTACTCTTTTTCGGAATATTGTTGTTGGTTGCTATGGTGGCAAGTCATGTTCTCCGCTGACGAGTCGAATGCGCAAATGCTGAATGTTGATGCGTTGACGAGTGGCAATTAGGTTTTCAGATACCGCACCACCATCTCGTGTATCGCCTCGTCCACATACGCCTTCCAACTTTCATCCTTGTTTTGAATACCTGTACGGATAGCCGTAGCAGAAATAGTCCCAATATCGAGCGGCGGCGTAAAGCAATTTATTTCATAACCAACGCCCCTACCGTAATTCACGCTCTCTATATCTGGTATTGCCATCACTTCAACAGCTTGCCCGGCATACACACAGCGGATCATCTCGATCGTTTGGGCGGTAGTAAAAGGGTTTTGATCATCACAAGGAATGTCCCGCACGGCTATCAAAACAGAAATACCCTGTTTTAATTTATTGTCAATGAGCCATTTATGGCCATTATGAAAAGGCTGCCAACGCCCAATAAACAAGGCCCGGCGAACTGGATCCAAGCTTGCCAGAGGGGATGAAGCACTGTTTATCTGCTCGAAAATAAAGGTCAGCAGTTTTTGAAGGGATGTATCTTCTGTTTCCTCGTGCGTATGCAAAACAAGGTCAGCGGTTGGAGGCGGTTCGTAAGGCGCGCTAATTCCGGTAAAATTGTCCAAATGATCGGGATGATCCCTCGGGAGCAGCGCGCGTTTGTACAAGCCTTTTGTGTCATTTTTGCTTAGGGCATCTAAAGAGCACGACAAGTAAACCGTTTTTACAAGCGGGCTTTCTTTGTGCAAAGCAGCCCTTGCTTCCTCATAAGGGTTGATAGCCGCCAAAATAGCGATCACCCCTTGCCTGGCCAATGTCAGCCCGATAAAACCCAATCGGCGGATATTCTCCATCCTGTCTGCTTTTGAGAAGCCCAAATCGCTGCAAATATGGCTGCGATAAACGTCGCCATCAATGACTTCCACCTTGTATCCTAGAGCCAAAAGTTTCTCCTGGACCGCAACGGAAAAGTGGTCGCCCGCTTTTCGCCCACCGTGAAACCCGAAGATCCAACTCTCACCTCAGCCATTGAAACACTATTGAAGCCGTAAGATAGGAGTTGGTATGCGTTTTTTAGTTCTATTTCTACTTTGCGTCTCGTGTGCTTCAGCGCAAAAACCATCCTTAAATTCAGTTCGTTCTAAAGATTATTGGAATGCAGTGGATGAAATTCAGTCACCATTTCCTGGCTACATGTACAAACCAAAAAATGTGGAAAAAGGACCGGTCATCGTTCTTCTGCACGGGAGTGAGGGAGGTAACGGTAACTTTTGGTATCGTCCCGGTTCAAATCCTAAGACTGGTGCCGATGCTACAACACCGTGGCTTGCGAGATACTATGCCTCCCGTGGTTTTGTCACACTGGCTCTTTGTTACTTTGATTGTGCCCATCACGGAGATAACGGCAAAAATCAACCGAACGAACTGGTGAAGGTTGATGTGCAAGAGGTGGTGAAAGCCTACGAGTGGGCAAAAACCACCTACAGCTCCAATGGAAAAGTAGCACTCTGGGGAATTTCCAGAGGAGCCGAACTCGCTCTACTGACCGCGCTGGAACTGCAAAAGAAAACTCCTTCAGCCACCCCTCATCTTACGATGGCCCTTTCTCCACCCGACTACGTTGTTGGTAGCTTTCCAAAAAGTGCTGCCCAAGAAATTATTCACGGGAAAAAACCTGATTTTACTGATGCATTAAAAACTCCAGCTTGGGTTTCGGGGCCGATTCCGTATGCGTTCCATACAAAAATTAACTTAACAAATTACTCGGGACCATTGCTCATCAG
>JANMME010000239.1:0-4851 GCA_031373015.1 Saprospiraceae bacterium | reverse complement strand
ATATCGGCTTGAATCGCCAAAGCCTGGCCGCCGTTTTTCAAAATCATTGAAACCGTTTCTTTCGCAGCGGCGGCATTTTGTGCATAATTGATGATTACACAATAACCTTTTTGAGCAGCCAGTATGGCCGTTGCCTTTCCAATGCCCTGAGAACCGCCTGTAATTAGTATTGTCTTTTTCATGAGCCCTTCACACAAACATACAACGCAAACTTCAACTTTACAATTGTCAAACTCAAGACCGTACTGCAGAATGATGTACACTAGATTCAACTGAAGCAGATTTGGAAGGAGGTTGTTGTCGTACACTTGCAGTTCCTGAAACAATTCCATCTCAACCATTGCTTCACGATGCAAAAATCGCTTTTTTCCTGCCTTTTCTTCTTGTCTTGCCTGTCGCTCCCCGCGCAAACATTTTCCAGTACCGTCAATCAGCCCATTCCAGATGATGGCTCGACTGTTACGTTCGACCTGCCTGTCAGCGGCTTGCAAGGTAGCATTGATACCACCTTTGGCTTGGAGCGGTTCTGTATCAACCTGACCCATACCTATACGGAGGATATGACCGTGAAATTGCAAGCACCCAATGGCCAAATCATTTTGCTGTTTGGTGGGGTAGGCGGTGGAGGCCACGATTTTACCAATACTTGTTTGGAAGGAAGCGGGCCTTCGCTTGCAGCGGGCTCAGCCCCTTTTACCGGGACGTTTCAGTGCATGGGCATCATGGGAAACATGAACAAAGGACAGGACCCCAACGGCACCTGGACGCTGATCTTGTATGACACCTATCCTTTTGCCGACGCAGGTTTTTTGATTGATTGGAGCATTACTTTTGGGAATAGCCCTGCAAAACCCTTTGTTTTCCCAAGTAGCAATTTGCCCATCGTCAAATTAACCACCCTCCATGACCCCATCGGCGATGATCCAAAAGTTCCGGTTCTAATGCAAATCATTGACAATGGCCCGGGCATCCGCAATGACCCCAACCAGACCCAATACGTCTATGAAGGGATGACTATGATGGAATGGCAAGGTTTTACCGGGCCCTATTACCCCAAGAAAAACTATGATTTTGAACTCGTGGATAGTTTGGGGAATCAAATGGACACTACTATTCTCGGCATGCCCAAAGAAAGCGACTGGATTTTTAAAGCCGAATACCTGGATCACACGCTGCTCAAAAACTCGATTACCTACGAAATGGCGCGCAGAATGGGCGGATACGCGCCCAGAACCCGCCCTGTCGAAATTGTGCTGGATGGAGAATATATCGGCATGTACGTCCTTACAGAAAAAGTAAAAAGAGACGCCAACCGCGTGGACATCGCCAAACTTTCGTCCAGCGACACCAGCGGCGTTGATTTGACCGGCGGTTATATTATTGAAATGAACATCAACAACGTGCCGGGGGATTGGAATTCACCTTATCCGCCCATCAATTCGGCAACTTGTACACTCCCAGTTGAGTTTAAACACGTTTATCCCAAAAGCGAAAACATTTTACCGCAGCAGCGCGATTACATACGGGCTTTTGTGGACACTTTTGAAAACGCGCTTTTGGCGCCCAATTTTACCGATCCTGACACGGGTTATCGGCAATACATGGATGTAGATGCTTTTATTGATTTCCTCATCGTCAATGAATTTAGCGTCAATTACGATAGTTACGGGCGCAGCACCTATCTCGTCAAAGAAAAGGACACCGATGGCGGAAAAATAAAATGTGGCCCCCCCTGGGATTACGACCGCGCGATGTCTTACGATAATCCAGCGAGCGCGGAAGGCTGGGTATGGCAAATCACCCACGCTTACTGGCCTTTCCCATTCTGGTGGTTGCGGATGTGGGAAGACCCCGTTTACCGCAAACAAGTGGCTTGTCGCTGGACGATGCTGCGGCAAAACACCCTGCAAACGGAAGCGTTTATGGGCCTGATTGATTCTTTGGCAAATCAAATTGACGAAGCGCAGGAACGCAATTTCAGGGTGTGGAACGATCTCGGCGCTTCGACTTCTCATCAAAACATCAATAGCCTGAAATCCTATTTGGAACTGCGCCTCGTCTGGATTGATGCAGCTTTGGCCGCCGAACAAGTGGCTATCCCCACCTTTTATCTGCCAGCCGATACGGTTCTGTGCGCAGGAGCCATTTTTGACGCGGAAGCATTCATCGGGCATTCATACACCTATAACTGGCAACCGGGGCCAGATACCTCCGTGATCATATTCCCGCAAGATGGCTTATACCATTTGCTGGTGACGGATGATTATGGCTGTTATACTAAAAAGGCGTTGAATGTGGTCCTCGCAAGCCCTACCGACGCAGGGTTTAGCGGTGAGCAAGTGGACAGCACATCCACTTGGGTTTTCCTTCCAAACGACCCCGGCGCCGACACCTATTTCTGGGATTTTGGGGATGGCAACACCTCTATGGAGCAGAATCCGCAACACCATTATGTCGGACTGGGCGCTTATATTGTTTCGCTGACCACTTCAGATTTGCTCGGCTGCCCTGCACAAACGACGACGGATACGATTCAGTTTATTTTCTCCAGCACCTTTGATCAGGGTGATTTTCAGGGCCTTGTCTATCCCAACCCTTTCCGGGAAAAGATTCAGGTAGATTTTACACAGCCCCTGTCTGAAGGTTTTATGATTTCGCTGGAGAACGAATGGGGGCAGCTGTTGACTTCAGAGAAGTACCTGCCTGGGACAGCGCATTGTACGATAGCTACGAAGGATCTGCCAGCGGGGATGTATTGGTTGCGGATTGCGCAGCATGAGAAAACGTGGGCCTTGAAAATGCTGCGCTTGTGAAACAAGACCACACCGATATTTACCTTTTGGATCAAATCATGAAAGGTCGCTATTCCCCATCAGATGTGATTCTGGATGCTGGTGCAGGCGGAGGTCGCAACCTGCAATGGTTTGTACAGCAGGGTTTTCGGGTATTTGGTACAGACCGCGATCCAGCGGCAGTGGAAGTGTTAAAACAAAGATATCCGGGACTTGCTGATGATAGTTTTCAAATCGCCCCGGTAGAATCCCTGCCTTTTCCGGATGCTTTTTTTGATCATATCATCTCCAGCGCCGTTTTGCATTTTGCTGAAAACGAGCGGCACTTCGAAGATATGTTTGGCGAAATGGTTCGGGTGCTTCGGCTTGGCGGGTCAATCTTCATTCGGATGGCCACAGACGCGGGATTAGCGGATAAAATAATCTCATTGGGCCATGGACGCTTTCATCTGCCCGATGGTACCGACCGATTCCTAATGACCAGACAGGCATTGGATACTTTGCTCCAGAAGTACCGATTGCGCTTGCTGGAGCCATTTAAGACGGTGTTGGTGGAGGATTTAAGGAGTATGGGGGTGGTGGTTTTGGGGAAATGAGGACCTTTTAATGGGTTTTGTCGGCAGAGCCGACTAGAATGGCAGGCACAAGGCGGAGACTTTGCGCCAGCGAAGCAACGTTGTGTTGTTAGATTATCTTTCCCGACTCGACAAAAGGACCGATCTAGACAAGTACGCTGGCGCAAGGCTTCAGCCTTGTGTCTACTATTCCCGTCGGCTCTGCCGGCCAACCAAATTCTGCGAAGAACAACCAGCAATTAATAAAAAAGCACCTCAATCCATGGTAGGAAAATCCACATCTCCAAAAAACCAGCCATCCTCCTCAAAGCTAGTCCACAACAGTTTAACATCGTAAACCCCATTTCCTTCCGCATAATTGCTGGCACTGCTGTAAATCCAGTCTTCTGGTTTTCGCACCATTTTTGACCGCACTGGATTGGCGTGGATGTACCGAAGTTTCTGAATAGTCACTTTTTCAGAATACAGTTCGATTGGATGGTTATCATGTTGCCAAACCTGATGTTGCTGCGCTCCTTTATGATGGTGTGCAAAATAACGGAACATGTACAGCAGCCATTCCCGTCGACTTTCTGGGATACTCTTTTCCAGTAATGAATCCAAAATCCGCCGCGCAGTATACACTTTGAAATCGCGCATTACCGCTTCGAGTTTGTACGGTTCTTTGGTGTTGGCAATGATATGGATATGGTTGGTCATGATGACATAGCCCCAAATCTGCAAGCTCTTGTGCTCGCTGCAAAACTTCCAACTTTCTAAGATGATGTCACGGTATTCAGCCCGACTGAAAAGGTCAACCCAGCCGCAGACGGTACATGTGAGAAAATTCAAACCGTGTTGATCGCGTATTTTGTATTTATACTTCGCGCCAATAGGTTTTGTGCAAATTTTCAAGACAGGTTGGATGCAAATGCACAAAACCTATTGGCGCGAAGTATAGCACTCATTTGGTATTGGTTTCTACAAATCATAGTTGCATTTTTCCAATATTGCAAGTGCTTGAAAGGAAATATTGCGCTTGCCGGCAGAGCCGGCGGGAATAGTGGGCACAAGGCTGAAGCCTTTGCGCCAGCGGGAGAAATCGCAGTTTGGATCCATTCGCCGTTAAGCGAATTGATCAGTCCGGCAACATCGCCTCGCCCTAAACCATCTCATCTATTCTTTTTTCCTTTGGAGGAATTGGCAATATTATCCAGAATAGCTGCTTGCTGACTGAATTTGGCGCTCTCTGCCTCCTTGCCATTGGCTTTCAGGAGATTTGCGTGCATTTTAAAAAGATTGGAGACCGCAGCACAACTGGCGGATTCATTGGAATAAATGGGTCTATTACTGCTTCGCACCTCTTTAAAACAATCGGGGATATAGCCCACCAATTCTGTCGTAGCGGCAAGGTATGCTGGCAAGTTATTGCTCCGTTCATATTCCAGTAACTTGCCTTTATAATGCGTGTTGTAAAAAGACATAATATCCTGTGGATAAAAAAG
>JANMME010001111.1:0-3420 GCA_031373015.1 Saprospiraceae bacterium | reverse complement strand
AACAGCCTCTTCGTCAATGTGTTTGGGCAGGGGAAGTTGTACGATGAATCCGTCCACATCCGGGTCGTGGTTCAGTTTTTGGACGACATCCATCAGGTCTTCTTGCGTAATATCGGCCTCGCAACGGATAAGCGAACTCTTGAACCCTACTTGTTCGCAAGACCTGATTTTAGATGCCACATATACCTGGCTCGCGGCATTTTCGCCGACAATGATAGCCGCCAAATGCGGGATTTTGCCGCCCTGTGCTTTGATTTGTTCGACTTCGGCAGCAAGTTCGGTTTTGATCTGTTCTGAAAGGAGTTTTCCGTCAAGTAATTGCATTAGCGTTACCAGTTTCTGGTTGAAAGTTAATAGGTGTTATAGTCTGACAAGGTTTTTTTGACAGGATTTACAGGATAAACAGGATTGTGACACCGAATTGTCTGCTTTGCCGACAACCCCTCTCAAATCCTGTTTATCCTGTAAATCCTGTCAAAAAAATAAAACATCTCTGCCAACCGGTCTATCCCAAGCGTTAGCCTCAATACTTAGGCCATTTACCTTGTATTTTCATCACTTTTTCTAATACATCCCGGACGCAGCAAGCGCCGCCTGGCAGCGGAGAGATGTAATCGCAAACGGCCATGACCTCTGGCACAGCATCCGCAGGACAACAGGCGAACGCCGATTTGCGCATCGGGGGAATGTCGGGCAGGTCGTCGCCCATGTAGCATATCTCGGTGGTTTGGATGCCCGTTCGTTGCATAAATGATTGAAAAGCAACGACTTTGTCTTTTACTCCAGAGTAGTATTCCGGGATGCCGAGATGTTGGGTAATGCGTTTTTTTACCCCCTCGGAAGTTCCTCCTGTGATAAAACCTATGGGATATCCTGCCGCCACGGCCCATTTTAAGGCCTGTCCGTCGCGCACATTCATGGTACGGAGGTATTCGCCGGCTTCGGTGACCAGCAAGCCGTTGTCGGTAAGCACGCCATCCACATCAAACACAAAAGCCCGCACGGCCCTCATCTTGTCGAACACGTGTTCCAACTCGAACTTGACCGTCATCTCGTTGTCCAGGCCGACCACCATTCCTCCCGTCACAGAAGGTATCCCTGAAGGCGGCAAGGGCTGCGGATCGGTTGGGACAACTTGCCCAACACCTTGATTTACTTGTTGTTGGCTCTCCATTCGTACACCCATTTAGCTTGTATTTGTTCCAGGTGGCCCTCGTTGGAATCATCGCGTTTCCCTTCAAAATGCGGGATCTCTAGCACCCATTGGATAAGTTCGGTGAATCGGATGCGGTAAATTTTACTCTCATCAAAGTCGTCGCCAAAGCGTTCGTAAAGCGCCATGGCTACATCCTCGTGGTCGGCCCATTTGATGGGCATATTGTCAAAGTCGTGAAAAGGCATAGTTCTATGAAGTGATGAAGTGATAGAGTGATAGAGTGATTTGGGGCCCGATGAAGCCATGATTTATAATCACTTCATCACTTTATCGCTCTATCACCTTATGTTTTAGGGGCATTTCGAGATTTAATGGTGGATGTTATAAGTAAAATTTCGTGTGCTTCTTTTTCCAGACGCTGGCGTTCAATGGAATTGTCTATTTTAGTTGCAGCAATGAAATCCAACCAAAATTCCGATTCGTCGGCTTCTTCTACGACGATGCAAACTTTGGAATAAAATTCATTGCCTGACCTTGCTCGACATGCCGCGTGCCAATTTGCGGCAACTGAAGTAGAAGATTTAGTCAATTGATAAACAATGGGTTGAGCGTTTTTTATTCCCGATAGAGTGCCTAAATACAAAAACACATCAACCGCAAATTTTTTGGTTCGAAACCTGAATCTTTCATTAAAAGTATTGTCTTCCATGATTATGAAGTGATGAAGTGAGAAAATGATGAAGTGATATAAAGATACGAAAAAATCTTCAACTTCATCAGGGCTCAAATCACTTCATCACTTTATCGCTTCATCACTAATGCTCGTGTCCGATGATTCGTTTTTGATCCGGAATGGTTACCGTTATTTCTGCCGCATTGTCCAATATAACACACTGACAACCAAGGCGACTCTCTAGGCGTGGATTGATAGCGCGGTCAATAAAGTCCTCCTCTTTGTCAGAGATTCCTTCTATAAACTCCTCCCCTTTTTCCACATATATATGGCAGGTGGAACAGGCACAAACACCTCCGCAGTTGTGGTTGAGGTGAACGTCGTATTCTTCCGTAAGCTCGAGGATGGATTGATCCTCAAAATTGCCCTCCACGGTTTTGGGGGCAATGCTCGTATCTTCAAATTGAAAGTGGATAACAGCCATATTAGGTAGCGCGAAATTCATTTCGCGATCATTGTAGGTAGTGCGAAATTCATTTCGCGATCATTTTTGTTGATGCGAAATTCATTTCACGGTTAGGATTAAATGCCTCAAAATTAACTTCGCGAAGCAGAACGGAGCGCAAAGGTAGATTTTGCTAGTGGGAAAAACAGTCTGGAGTGAAAGCCTTTTTTCAATGCTGTGATGCACGTTTTATAAGCTTCCAAACCCATAAGGTTTTCAAAACCTTATAGGTTTCGATTCTTGGAAACAGCACCGATGCCGAGATGTTTCAAGAAACTACCATCTTTGACCAACAAAAACTTGATTCCTCCGTGAAAAAACTGCTCATCCCCGCCTTTTTCCTGCTTGTTTTGCGTCTTTCTGCGCAAGATGCCTACCACAATACCCTCAACACGCAGTTGCAAACAAACTATAGTTTGCCGGCGGTTACCCAATGGGTATTGCCCAACACCGAAACGGCCACGTTGAATGGCTCAGCCAACTATGGATCTGCGGTTACGAGCTTTACGCCCAGCGGACAAATATTTTCTCAAGCCCGGCGATTGGTCGTAGCGCAAAGCAATAACCCTTGGGACGCAGGCCATCTTTACCAAAACACAAGCGCCATCGTTAATGGAGATAAATGCTTGTTGGTCTTATGGTTGCGCAGTCCAACGCCCAGTGCCAAGGTCAATGTTTTTGCAGAAAACAGCACGAGCTACTATAAGGAAGTCTATGCCACGGTTAACCTTTCCACCAATTGGAAAATGTACGCGATACCATTTGCTTCCACAGCCGGATATGCCGTAAATACCCTCAATATTGGCCTTCACTTAGCCCTTTTGAGCCAGACCATCGAGGTGGGCGGTGCTGCTTGCCTGAACTATAAAAATACAGTTCAGTTGGCGCAACTCCCTGTATTGCTCAACAACGACAGTTATCCAGGTAGCGACCCCAATGCACCTTGGCGTACAGAGGCTGCTGCGAGCATCGAGCAGATCCGAAAGGCAAACCTCGCCGTAGAAGTGCGGGACCTCAATGGAAATCCACTGCCAAATGCCCACGTGTACCTAGAAATGCAGCAGCATGAGTTTAAATTTGGCACTG
>JANMME010001105.1:0-3824 GCA_031373015.1 Saprospiraceae bacterium | reverse complement strand
TGAAACAGGATTTGCGGGATTGTCAGGATTTTATAGGATTCTGGACACCGTTAAGTTGTCAGGCTCGAATCACCGGCACATTGGGCAACCTGGGAATCGAAATACCCCCGTCTTTCTTTTTGCCCTCTTCACTGGATTTTTCGATGGCACGGTTGATTTCGTCGAGTTGGAACTTGCCTTTTACGGTCACAAGCCCTGCCCCTTCGGGTGAACTGAACAGCACCACGACTTTTTTGATCGTACTATGGTGCGATTTGGCTAAAATCCGCACATGGGTTTTGCCTGTGCGTACAGTTACCAATTCGTCGAGGCCGCGGCGTTTGGACTTGCGTACAAACTTCTTCAAATCACGCTGGCTGAATGGGCTTTGATCCTCAAAAAACAGCACTCGTACTTTGCAGATCTTGCGCACTAGCTGCCGATCTGCTTTTTCCCCTATGAATGCCGATCCGACAAAAGTTGCCCAGCGTGGCACACTCACGGCGATAGCGCCGTCATAGTCTTTGTATTTCCAAAATAGGCCATAATCTTGTGCTTGCAAGACTTGGGCTGTCAGGAAAAAGGCGATAAAAAACTGGATTGCTTTCATAGGGATAATCAGTGTTTGGTGGACTTGATTTTTTCCAATTGATCAGCCCCTTTCACGTCAAGGACTTTGGAAAGTGATGAAATTTTGTCAAGGTCAATTTTGCCGGTAAAACTCAACAAAACAAACTCATCAGGTTTGCCCACCAGCAAGAGCAACTCTTCGATGATATTGCCGGTGTCTTTCGTCCAGATGCGCACGTGCTCGTCTTTGTCGCGCACCGTGAGCAGTTCGGAATACTCATTGGTAGGCACTTTTGACAGGGCAGATTTGTAGAGAGCTACACCGTCGGAGATGCTGTCGGCCACCAGTACGCGCAAGCCACCGAGGTCTTTTACCACTTCACGGATGTTGTTCCAATCCTCGTCGTCGGTTTCGATTTTGGCCGCGAGTTGGAAGAGTTTTGGTGCAATATACACCACGGTAAAGCGCTCGTCTTCAGCGTATTGTTCAAAAAAGCGCGTGATAGCGTCGTTCTGCGCGGAGGCAGAGAAGGCTCCTGCCAAAAGGAAGAGCATTGAAAAAAACAGTTGTTTCATAGCTTGAAAAATTTAATTGATGATGGACGTTGGATATTGGACTTTGGACTCTGGACGTTGGACGCTGGACTCTGGACGTTGGATATTGAACTTTGGAGTCTAAAGTCCAACGTCCAGAGTCCAACGTCCTAGCCGGCTTTTCTTCTGGGCACTTTTTCCATGGCATCGAGGTAGGTTGCGCCTTTTACGGCTTGGGTGCGGCCTTTGTCAAGTTTAGAAGATACCAGGGCAAGCGCGGCTTTTATTTCGGCCATGGCTTGTGCAGTTTCGGGGTCAATGGTTGGTTTAGGTTTATTACGTTTGGCTGGACTTTTTTTCGGGGGCAAAATGGATTTGGGGGTTGTTTTTTCTGCCATAGCCAATGGCTTCTGAGGTGTTTCAACGATCGGAGATTCAATCGTTTTTGGCATCTCGGTTGGGGTTTCAATGGCTATCGGTGCCCTTGTATCTTCTCCTCGGAACATACACCAACCCGCAGCGAGCAGTAAGGCTAAGGAGGCTGCCACCGCCCATTGGTACATCTGTGGGCGCAGCGAGACTGCCTTGGCTTTGGTGGCTAGTTGTACAGTTTGTTCTTCGCGCAAAGCCTGAAACAAAGGCGCAATCGCTCGCAGCCGTTCGTCTATTCCTCCCGAATTGAAGTAGGTTTTTATCCTGCGCTCTTCTTCGAGCGTGGTCTCGCCTTCCCAATATCGGTCGAGCATTTCGTGGATTTCTTCGTATTTCATTGTAAAGGACTGTTGACGGTTGACTGTTGACTGTTGACTGTTGACTGTTGACTGTTGACTGTTGACTGTTTAACATTAAATATTCATCTTTAAGCATTTGAACAAATATTGTATTTATACTACAGCCGAGGCACAGATTATTTGGAAATCAATTCTTTGTCTTTGCGCCTCTGTAGTTTGGTTTTCAGGTCAATAGTCAACAGTCATTTTTTCTCGAATGGTTTTTCGGGCGCGGTGCAGATTGACTTTTACTTGGTCGAGGCTGATGCTGAGCGATTCGGCGATTTCCTCGTAAGTAAGCTCTTCTATGTCGCGCAAATGCATCACAAGTCGTTGTTTTTCGGGAAGTTGCTGCATCATTTGCTTTACGCGGCCTATTAAATCGTTTCTTTCTGTTGCCTGGGCGGGGCTGATGTTGTCACTTTTTCTATCGGCTACCCCCTCAAGTGGGGCGGTGCGCCGCAGAGATTGGCTGCGGGTTTTGTCGAGCGAACGGTTGCGGGTCAGTGTCATGCACCAAGCTTCCCAGTTCTGGACGTTTTCTGACTGCTCGGGGGCGGTTTTCCACACTTTTTCAAGAACCTCTTGCACGACATCTTCGGCCTCGTGCACACTGCCAGTGATGCGCAACGCGAATCGGTAGAGTTTGTGTCGGATTGGAAATACTTGTTCGTGAAAGAGATTCCAGGTCATGCGTTTCGTTCAGTATCTGAAAAATTCTGCGAATTGAATTTCGCCCTGCCATTTAATAGCCAGACGCTATGGAAAAGGCGATGTTACAGCAATCTGCAATTTTGGGGAAATTTTTTTAGAACGGTTTTTAAGAAAAACTTTTGCGGCGTTGCGGCGTTGGGTACTTTTGGAACTTAGAAGAGCAAAAACCAATATACCAACCCCATGCTATAAATCCGATTTCAATCATGAAAAAACTTCTCTTTCTCAGCTTTTTTACCGCGCTCACAACAGTCTCGTGTGTCAACGACACTTCGGTTTCTAAAAACGACTCGAGACAAAGCCCACTTTCGCTTCTAACCGAAGAAAAAACCAATTGGCGGTACGAAAACCTGCGCCTTTACCCAGTGGTAGCTTCTGCTGAAGTGGTGGAGGCAAATGCCAACTTGAAAACCCTAAAAACACTTGCAGAAGGAATGAAGCTGCCCGGCTTTAGGGTATTGGAACAAAAGCAGTTTGGACGTAGCAGTGAAGCTTGGTACCATGGTCTCACTGTACAAAATAAGACTCAAGACACGGTGCTAATACTGTCAGGGGATGTTGTGAAAGGAGGCAATCAAGACCGCGTTATCGCCCACCATGAAGTCATCCTGCCCATGTCGGTGCGCAACATCGAGGTTTTCTGTGTCGAAGCGGGACGCTCCTCGTATTACGACCCTTCCGCCCCGGCGGCTGAAAGAGAAGCGGCGGCATTTAAAGGGTACTACAATGTGGCTAGCCCACAAGTGCGCCGTGCCATACAAAACACTGGCAATCAGCAAGAAGTGTGGGCTGCTGTCGAAAAAGTAACCAAGGCAAACAATGCCGAATCCACAACTAAGGCCTATACGGCACTTGACAACCAAAGTCTGGAAAAAGCCCATCGTGATGCTTATTTGCAACATTTGAAAAGCCTTTGCACTGCCCGACCCGACATGGTGGGTGTAGTGGCCGTTTGCGGCGACCATGTGTTGGGCATTGATGTTTTTGGAAGCCCCGACCTATTCCGTCGCCAATATTCTGCGCTGCTGCATGGTTATATAGCTGAAGCCGCAATAGCCTCTCCTTCTTCGCAAATCAGTGAAAATCAGGTGCAAAGTGCGTTTAAGAAAGTATCACGCTTAGCCACCCCTCACGCCAAGAGCAATGAAGAAGCAGGCAAATTTGCTTGGGGCGGCGGCTGGGCCAAGGTTTCATCGGTGACGTCGACCGCCACGATTTCTGCTGCGCCGTGGACACGGGCCGCCGCGATGGCCAAAC
>JANMME010001084.1:0-4443 GCA_031373015.1 Saprospiraceae bacterium | reverse complement strand
TGGAATCTGGACTGGGGCGAAAAATTTAATTTGTTGTAACGCCGAACTTCCCGAAAGTTTAAAACTTTCGGGAAGTTACATTTCGCGAAGACAGAACAATATTTGGTGTAAAAATCGAGATTTTGCATCTTTCGACTTTTTGCACAACCCCCACTTGGCCCCACTACCTCAGCAATGTCACCTCTCCCTTTGCCACCGACAACGCCCCATCGCCCCCGCGCCAGAAAATGATGTATACATAAACATCGGAAGGCGCTTGTTTTCCGTCAATAGTGCCGTCCCAGCGGGCGCTTGGATCGTTGCTGGCAAAAACCTTCTGCCCCCAGCGGCTGTACACCTCCATCTTCTCAACGCTTGCCACACCTTCTATGATAGCTAATCCAAAGGAATCGTTCGACCCATCCCCATTCGGCGTAAAGGCGTTGGGCACCTTGATATTCGGCTGAATTATGAAAAAAGTGATGGATTCTGTATTCACGCATCCGGCAGGCGAAACGACGGTCACCATATATGTCACCGTGCTATCTGAGGTAATGGGCGTAACGGTGATCTGTTGGGTATTGCCGACGGGTTCAGTGCTGTTCTCCAGCCAATTGAAGATGAAGTTGCTCACGTTCGTGCCAGGGACAAAAGCATCCAGCATAATTGGTTCTCCGGCATTGATACGGTTCGTGTCGGGATCGCTTACGAGTTTGATCGTGAAATTGGGGATAACTGCAACGTTCACGGTGTCTTTATAAATACAGCCTTCCCCGTATTCAAAGCGAAGCGTGTACTGGCGGTTTGCCGTCACCGTATCAACAAAAGTCGGCACAACGCCACCTGGTGTCCAAAGATAATCGCCCGTTAGAAAGGCGTCTGCAGAGATGGTAATGGTTTCGCCCGCACAAACGCTGGTATCTTCGCTTACCACCATTTGTGGGTTGAAAACAGTCAGGTCCACGTTATAGGTGACGGTACAGTTGCCCAGCGTCGTCGTCACGGAATAAGTTGCAGATTCTTCCGGGTAAAAAACGGGGGGGATAGCATCGTTGGAAGAAAATATCGGCGGGTCGGAAGCCCAATTGTACGTAGCTCCCGGCGTGGCAAACGAGTTGAGCAATACGCTATCGCCCGGGCAAAGCAGCGTGTCCGAAGGGAACTGCACTTGCGCTACCTCACCTTGTACGCCAATAGTCACAGAATCAACGACTTGGCACTGAATCTTTGGAAGCGGGTAGCTATAGGTCACGGTATAAGTCGTCGCTTGCGTAGGCAGCACGGGGACAACTTGCCCCGTAGCGCCATTGCTCCAAATGTAGGTGCCCGGATAGCTACCCGATGCCGTAATCTGAAACGCAACGCCTGCGCACACAGTTTTATCATCGCTTACCATCAAATTACCAGCTGGGACTACAGGTATGGTAAACTGTGCCTTAACCGTACAACCGTTTTCCAGCGTCACGAGAAAACTCGTGGTTTGCTGAAGCGTATCGGTCGGCTGGGCTTCGGTAGAAACGAAGCCCGGAGGGTTGGAAGTCCATGTGTAAGTTACCGTGGAGTCTGCTATCAGGTTGAGCAAAATGCTCTCCCCTGCGCAGAGGGTGTCGTTGGGGAATTGGTACTGGGGCTGTTGGTTCACTTCCACGGTGACCGAAACGCTTGCCGTACAGCCAATTGCAACATCTGCGGTAAATTGATAAGTGGTGGTCGAAGAGGGTGCCGCGGTTGGGTTGGTGCACTCGATACAACTCAATCCAATAGGCGGCGACCATTGCGGATTCGTGAGTCCGGCGGCATTGCCCACCACCAGCGGAGTGCTTTCTCCGATACAAAGTTGTGGACTGGCGGGCGTAACGGTCAAGCTCGGCACGGGTATGATGTTGATCGTTGCTGATGCTGTGTCTACACAAGCACCGTTGGTAGTTATCCTTTGATAAATAGTTGTCACAGAAGGGTTTGCCAAAAAGAAGTACTGGCTGTCTGGGAAAGTTTGCCCTGCGGCAGTTTGCCACACAAATTGCAGGTTAGGAAATATCGCACCTGAATAACTGGGCGAAACCAGCAGCACTTGACTCCCGCTGCACACCAAAGTGTCATTGGGCGAAATGGACAAATCAGTCGGCAAGACATCCACTTGGATGCTCAGGGTTTCTTTTCGCATACATCCTGGCAAGGAGGCGCTTACACTGTAAATGATGTTCCCTGTAGGCGTGGCGACCGCGCTCATGCCTCCGGGCTGTACTTGCAATTGCGTCAGGGGCGACCAATTTATGGGCAAGTTGGCCGGATTTGTCATGGCCGTTATTTCAAGCGATTGGCCTCGACAAATCGAGGTGTCTTGCACACTAAGCTGCAAATCGAGGTTTACAACAGCCACCGTTACCACGCGGGTTGATATGCAGGGGCCTTGGCTGGCCGTCAAGGTGTACACGGTGGTTTGCAGCGGCGTGGCGACGGGATTGGGTGCGCTTGGGTCATTGAGTGAGCCATCGTTGGGCGTCCAAGCGTAAGTCACTCCGGGCTGCGGAATGTTATGCCCCATTACAACGCTTTGACCGTTGCAGATGGCTGTGTCGTTTTGGACATTCAAAGCCAGTTCAGTTGACACCGTGACGGTGCCCGTAAAAGTTTGGCAAACATCCACCACCTGCACCTGATAAGTGGTTGTCTGTGAAGGGTTTGCAATTGGGTTTGGGCAAGTGGTGCAGGAAAGGCCAGCAGAGGGGGTCCAAGTATAGGAAACGCCTCCTGTAACATGAAGCTGGACTGGCGCGCCATTGCAGGAAAAAGTGTCATTTCCTACGGTAATAGGAGGGCTAAGTGCCCCCAAGACGCCATCAGAAGTTCCTGAAAAGTCAATAGCAATCCCGTTTTTTTGAATATTTCCATCATAATCATCCAAAAGAATGACATATATCTGCCCGGTCAAAACATTAATGCGCCGCACAAAATCATCTGCCGTGCCAAAGGGCGGGTCAGTGCCGGGTGTATTCGGGCTGCCGCAATCAAAATTGTCGTTGACAGTCGTACCAAACACAGGGTGTACATCGGCCAAACCCGTGAGGTCTGGGCCCTCGTCCCAGGAAGATCGGATGGGCTGGTGGCTGCTCACAAAATTGCAGATATCTGCCACACTGTTGATGGGCCCCCACACATTGAAATCAATATCGGATGCTTCGTTTGGATTGGCGGATTGTACGGCAAACCCAAACTTTCCATTTGCCTGCGCTTGAAAATAGAAAAAGGCGTGATTGAATTCGGGCAAAGGCAATAAGAAACAACCTTGATTCACCCCGTCCTGCAAAAAATTGGGGTTTCCTTCGCCAGGCGAAAGCGGTATGATTTCCGGGCCGTTGTCGCAGCCGTTGATATTGAGGGCGTGGTCGCAGGTTGCATTGGAGGGCAAGGCAGGGGGCGGCGCGTCACAGGCGGCCGCAGAACACTGCCAAGTCATTTGAAACCCTTCATTTATAGCACTGAGATCAGACTCAAATTCTATCGTGACACAATCCGAAGAAAGTTGCAATTCTAAATTTGAGCCCGAACCGTCAAGCTCTTGAATCAAGTTGCCTGAAGTGTTATTGCCCTCATAAACACGAATAAAATCATAGTTGTTTTCCGTGGCAAAGGACACAAAATTAAGGGCAATACACTGGTGAAAGTCCGAAGGACAAATCACGAACGTTTCGTTTTCACTACTCTGATAATCCCCGTCGGGCCCGCCCGAATCCCAAAGCGTGCCGCTGCAACTGGCCGTTCCGGGCGCATCGCCCATGTTTATGTCTGGGATATATGGCCCTACGCAAAGTTTGAACGTGCCCCAATTGGGGGTTCCGGTTGTGGAGTGATCTTTGATTCTCAGAAAATAGGGCACACCCGGAGTGAGGCCAAACAGGTCGAGATGAAGTTCGTTCACGTTGACTGGGGCGATAGTGCATGCCAATTCAGCCAACCCGTTAAAGACGCAGTCGCCCCGGTACACCGCCAATTGGGGCATTTTCAAAGAGCCGTTGCCCGCGATATTGCCCCATACACCGATGCTGACATCCGTAATACTGCCATTGGCTGGAAGGTTGAATTGAAACCACACATCGCGGTCACAGTTGGTCCAACAGAACGGGATATTGTTCGCAGCGTCAATATTGCTCGTCGTGGCGTTCAGGTTTGTGAATTGTGCAGGTTGTGAGCAATAGGGCACCTCGCCCAGATCAATAATGCCCGCGCAATTGTCGTTCACAGGGGCTTGGGCGGCAGCAAAAAGGAAGGAAAAAACGGTAAATGGAATGGTAAATAGTGTTTTCATGCAACAGACATGACTTGGATAAAAAGCAAAAAATCGGTGGGTGTTTTGAAACATGGGTCATTCCGAATTTTTAGTGTAGCCCCAGCGGGGCTAAATCTTGGTAGAAATGGGTGAAAATACAGGTTGGCGTGGCGGTGGGTAGGGGTAGGGGGGGTTTT
>JANMME010001032.1:0-19559 GCA_031373015.1 Saprospiraceae bacterium | reverse complement strand
CGGAATGAGTCGGCAAAAGTGTCCTATTTTTTTGAAATGCCCCCCTGTATGTTTGCCCCAGTTTTTCACAACATAAACACAATGTATATGCAAATCAAAAATTTTTTCCTGCTGGCTTTTCTTTTGGCAGCAACTCTCTTGGCAGCAATCAATCCTCCATTATCTGTCTCTTTGCCGATACCTTCAATTAATGATGGTGGCCCAACTTGCGAACTCCCAGCACCCATTAACTTCCATGCGATAGAAACTGGGCCAAATTGGGTAAAATTAGGTTGGATTGATAATACACCAAGTGTAGCGTATCGAATCCGTATATATCGTTCAAGTGATAATTTTTTACTAAGCACTACGATTACTGCGGCTGGAGCCATAGAGGCTACAATTCCAATCCCAGGAAATACAACGTGCTTTGCGAAGATTAATACGATATGTGAGGACGGCTCGCACAGCCCGTTTGAGGCATTGAGCAGTCCATTTCTTGGGCTTATATTAGATATCGTGGTACAAGGTTATACACCACCAAGTAATTCCGTGTCATGCACGATAGACAATGGGAATCTACAATGTCGTTATTTTACTTCAGCGCCCGCTAATTTTAGGGTTCAGCGGCATAATAATGAAGGTTTTTCGCGTGATTTTTCAATGACAAAAAACCCTACCACAAGTAATCATGTATTACATCTCCCAAATCAAAGCCAGCCAAAATTTTTGATTCAAGCTGATAACTTCCCTCCAGATATATTAAACAGGTTCGAGTATGAGGTAAAACTCATTGATGGCACTGTCATAGCGGTTTTTCAGGCTATTGGTATTGAAGGAACTCAAGGATTGGTGGCGGCACTTGATTGCAAATCGATTGAAGTTGGATATGAAATAGTTCGTCTTACACCCTATAATGGCCCATCATCCCTTCCCACTAACCCATCCACCTTGATCAGCTACCGGGACAACAGCTCTTCAGCCACATACACCCAACCTGCAACCGTCTCCCCCAACCCCTTCACCGAGCTCTTGGACGTATTCCCCGGCAACCCCTCCGCCGAATCCATCCACCTGCAAATGTACAACCTCAGCGGCCAAAAAGTCCTCGACCAGCAGTTCGCTGGCGGCCAGGAGCAATATTCCTTGTCCACCGCAGGCCTATCAACCGGCTTCTACCTGCTCCGCATCGAAGCAGATGGCGAAGTCCAGACCTTGAAAGTCGTCAAATCTGAGTAAGAACCATCGAAGTATAATTTTCAGCCACGGCTCCGAGTGTTTCGGGGTCGTGGTTTTTTTATAGCCTTTGAAATGCAAAAATGGCTGACTTCCTTTCAGAAGCCAGCCATAACTTGATCTATCGCCACCCAAATCTGGCGGCATTTGTCATGGGCTTGATTATAACTTATTGCAAATCAGAGGACACGTCTTCAAAGTTGACCCCATTCGAGTTGATTGATTGGGTTGACAAGAGCTATCACCGTGTCCCCTAGTTTTCCAGAAGTTCTGTAGCAACCTTATCAGAATTTCATGACCCGTTTGGTCACAACCTCATCTCCGGCATTGACTTTTACCACGAGCATACCTGCAGGCATATTGTCGAGAAAAATCTGGTGCCGCCCATCGAAACTTTGTTGTTCCAATAACAATCGGCCGTTCATGTCAAAAATCCGGATATCCTTATTCCGGAGGGTTATGGCAAAGTCTACAATATTCAATACATCCTCATATTGGTAAATAGACAATTCATTTTGAGTCGTGGTTTCATTGCGGTTTTCAACGGCACCTTTCTGGAGACCAGGGCAAGGGGGATTGGTAAAATCAATGTGTATATACCAGGGCTTGAAGGGGTCTGTTGGGTCTATTACCGGAGGATTGCCGCAATAGTCAAGTGGCGTTACAACTACAGTGGAAATCCTCTGCGCATAGGCAGTGCTGGTGATACAAATGGTATTGCCGTTTGAAGTGATCTGCAAAAATGGGTCACTAGTGCTCACCGAATAAGAAGCCACACAGGGATTATCTTCAAGTGTAACGCAATGAGTAATACCTGTGCATATATAATCCAGTTCATCAGGCATTGGCACAAGTTTAGGCAATGGACATTGAGAAGGGGAAAGACAGGGACTGTTTTCTATAAAATTGTTGATGGCCGTTATGGCATCAACATGCCAAATATCTGAGCAGTTGCTTAAGATCCCAGACATGATATTATATGGCGTATCATAATGTAGCGCAGAAAAAGAATGACCCATTTCGTGCGAAGCAATATGTCGTAATTTACATGCGCTAAAATTATATTCAGAAAAAGAAGAATATCGAGAGGATGTGCAAAGCTGGCTAAGATAAGTAGCCCCACCTAAAACGTTTCCACTTGGGTTATACAAAATGCTGCGTGTGCGAACATGCCCAAGATCATAAGCTGATGTGCCAAATCCTCCAGCCTGGGCCCACGTCCGAAGTTCACCCAGTAATGTGTGTCCGTTGGATGTATTGGTGAATGGATCATTCTGTGATGAAGTGGGTATGAATTGTGTAACAATCTTGAACAAAACCGGCTTCACAAATTCGTCGTCCCAGTTGGCCTGTGCCTCATTGTACAAGGCGACATTGTGGTCAGCCACAGCGGCTGCCGAGCCATAAAAAGTGACCATATTCCATTTGTTTGCAATCGCTAATTCCAATTCCGGAGGTCCGCATGGAGTAGGACCTGGATCTGGCCCGGCGCCATCGCTCACGTCATCTATTACCTTTTTAAGCTCAATCATACCACAAGCATTTTCGGCGCCTTCAATCACATCCGATTTTTCATACACCACAAAAAGGTCATTTGCCTGATTGCGGTCAAAATAACGCAGCGGTTCTACATACCAGATGTTGCCGTCAGCCTCAAAAAAACCATATACAAATCCTTCTCCAAAAGTGACTGCTACCTGACTTTGGTTGACAGGATTGCGCTTGCTGATAAATGGAAACACATTGGGGCGGTCATGATTGGTAAAGATGGCATTATCCTTTCCGATAATATTCGTATAGTTGTCGGCCACGATATTGCTGGGCTGTAGGAGTGCTTCAAGGGACGGAATCCCCGCAAAATCAACAGTCAATTTGATATCTCCCCGTTCTTTTGAAACAGTTTTCAAAATCTGACTAAGGTCAATTTGAAAAACGGAGCTTCGCTCGAAACTTTTTTCCAGTTCCGGCGAAAAATACCCTTGAATTTGTTTGCCCGTAAGGCGAAAATTTTGTGCGAAAACACCTGATGAAATCAGGCAAAAGAGCAAAATAAACGAGATCAACTTTAGTATTGATGCTTGTTTCATAATAGAACAGTGTTTAATGTGTAAAAAAATGGTGTGGCGGATTCAAATCCCTAGAAGTTGTGAAAAAGTAGTTTTTGTGCTTTCATTGGTTGAGTGGCATGGCTTACGGTAATGAGTTAATTGCGCAATTGTTGAGGCAAAGGTGTGGGCGACACCTAGCCTGAAAAAAGTACAATTTCTGAACAGAAAATAGTAGGGAGTAAAGCGGATGGAAGCGGGGGAAAGATGCAAATAGCGGTGCAGAAAGGCATTTTGAAGCCAAAACGCACTCAAAAAATTGTACACAAACCAAGGGGTGGTTCCAAAATCCGCCTTTTTACAGGTAAAAAACTACCCCAATTCGTGTGCTTTTTCCAGGAGCCAGCCGCGGTCGGCCAGTAACTTCTTCTTATGGATGCGTGCTATTATGCGCTGAGAGCGCACTTTGTCTTTGAGCGGCGACTGGCTGATCTGAAGCAAAATGTTGAAGAACTCGATATACATTGACCTTGAAATGGCTGGAATACTCTTTGTTGCGGTACGTTCAAAGTATTTACGAAAAGCGTACATTTTGTATGGTAGCAGGTCAGAGCGCAGTTCGTAGTAAGCTTTCAATTCCAAAAGCCGGATCATTCCGTGATAATGTGAATGTGAAGATGGCTCGGGCATTTGCGCCAATGCTTCGTCCCACTTGCCTTCTGCAAAAAGACAGTGCGCGAGGTTGGAGCGATAAAAAAAACGCTCTTTGTCCCCTCCGATAATTTTTTTCCGGTAAGTCTCTGTAAAGGTTTTCGCCCAGCTATACTCTTTTGCCCGAATAGCGATTTGTACGATATTGAAATAAGAATGTGGGGAAATCTCACCGTTAATAAGAAACAGGCCTCGTACTAGATTATCTTGGTGTATTTGATGAAGAAGGATTGTGAATTCGATTTGACCGCCATTGATAAGCAGGGTGCATAAATTTCTAAGATAAGTGTATAATTGAGCTTGAGTCTGCATAGGAAGGTGTTTTTCGTTTTCCTTCAACACTTGCAGAAGTCTTTGAAACTCTTCTTTGGTGGGGCAGTCTTTTTGCAACAAATCTCCTACGAGCGAAGAGATCCGGAAGAGCAAACTTGCCTCTTGGTAATACTCCGCCTCCTTTTCTGAAGTGTCCAAATTGGGCAAGGGAATTCCTTTTTGTTGCAAGGCGTACCGATTGAAAAGTTCGATGCGGTAGTTTTGGTAGTACAAGTCCAACTGGAGAATTAAACCAGGGACGTTTAGGTCCCCATTCACTTGGTTTTGAATAGATTGTAACACATGTTCTTCCTCTGCCACCATCAGGTCAATGCGGTACTGCTCCAATGATTCCAGGGCCTCGTCTTTCTTTTGCTTTTTCATTTTTGAAAGCGAGGCTTGTGCACGACTTACCAGGCCTTCCTCTCGAAGCCACGCCAACCAATCAACCTGAAGTTGATCCTCATTTTTTTCTGAAGAATAACGTTTTGTAAGCAGGAAAGTGCGGAGGAGCTTGTTCATCTCCATCATCAACTTTTCTAATTTTCCCGGCACCATGGTCGCCTCTGAAAAAACCTGAAAGTATATCTTTTCCTTCTCCAACGAAGTTTCAAGAAAGTCAGGGGCTGCGCCCAAAACTGCCCTGTACAGATTTCTCAGTGCCGTGGCATTGGCTCCACCATTGAAAAGTGGGGATTCGAGGTACAGTGTCATTTCTGCACGGACTTTAGGCTGCATTGCCCTGACAATTTCTAACAAATAGGTGTTGATCATAGTGAAAGCCCGGAATAGAGGGGGCAAAATTGTACTATTTTTTTAGAATGCGCGCCCCGTATGTTTGCAGTGGATTTTAAAATAAACACATCTCAGTATGCAAACAAAGAGTTTCCTCCTCGCCGCCTGCCTTTTCGCAGCCCTCTTTTTACAGGCGTCCCCCAACCGGCCTATTCCCGACAGTCCCTCAAACTCACCCAAAACCCAGCTCAGTTGCAAAATACCCGCCCCGAACAATTTCCATGTCGTAAAAGTGGGTACTGATATGGCAAAAGTAGCCTGGGATTTTCAACCAGACGCATTGGGTGGTTACCGTATCAGGACTTACCGAACCAGCGACCACGTTTTAGTAAACACCCAACTGAAGGGACAGGACCAATTAGAGGCCGTTATTTCCGGACTTCAAAGCGGGGTAGCCTACTACTGCGTCATCAATAGCGTTTGTAGCGATGGGAGCAATAGCAACAATGAAGCAAATGCTGATTTTATCGTCCTTATTCTAGAGCTTGTTGTCATCGGCTTTACCGAAGGTCCGGGTGAATCAATATGTAACCTAAATACTCAGGGTTTCTGTACCTTTTCTCCAACGGGCACCCGTTTCAGCATAACTGGCCCGGGTAATCGAATCAAATATTTTGAACTGGGGGCATCATCGAGCGGCTCAGCAATATTTGAGTGCCGAGTAATGGACAATCCTAATACCCCCTTTGTGTTTAGGTGTGATGAAGGCGTCGCGCCAAGTGGAATGCCCCCACGATGCAGTGTTGATCATTACGTTACAATATTTTTTTCTGGCAATGCAGTAGCCCAAATCAAGATATCTTCGACAGTGAGTACTCCAGCTTTGGAATTCATCTTTATCAATTCAAACTTTTCAATTGACAAAATACTACCCTCAAATATAGGTCTTCCATCAGACCCTTCATCAAGCCCTATCCATCAGCGAGGCGAAAACACGGAGGCTGCGAGAAATCCAGCC
The DNA here is from genome assembly GCA_031373015.1 of Saprospiraceae bacterium. GTDB lineage: Bacteria > Bacteroidota > Bacteroidia > Chitinophagales > Saprospiraceae > M3007. The sequence continues at coordinate 13,523 of JANMME010001032.1, read as the reverse complement.
ACCACCTCCCCCAACCCCTTCTCCGAGACTCTAGAGGTATTCCCAGCACAAACCTCTGCCGAAAACGTCACCCTCCAACTCTTCAACCTAAGCGGACAAAAAGTCCTCGCCCAGCAGTTCCCCGGCGGCCAGGAACGGTACTCCATGTCCACCGCAGGCCTATCCCCCGGCTTCTACCTGCTCCGCATCGAAGCAGATGGCGAGGTGCAGACCTTGAAGGTGGTCAAATCTGAGTAAGAATCATTGAAAGTATAATTTTCAGGCCACGGCTTCAGATAAGGGGTCGTGGTTTTTTTTGCAAACCCCGGAGGTCTTTGAAGACCTCCGGGGTTTGTAAAAAAAAACCGTTTTCCCTCACATAAAAAGCCTGTCCAACCACAGCGGTCACGTTCCCTGAACTATTATCTATTTCGACAATCTGACACCATCGTACATAGCGGGGAGAGATTTGACAGCTGGCACACAACATTTTACAAATCGAATACTGTGACGGTTCCGTCGCCGAAAGATAAGGAACGTGCGCAGCATTCCCTACATAAGAAAACCAAACGAGCATGTTGTAGTTTTGTGCGAAAATAAACCTCCTCCTAGTCACTATTAAACCGATCACCCCTCCTTCGCCCCTGCCCGCCCCCGCCTGCCAAGCCCTGGCGGGCAGGAAGGCTTGGCCGGCGGGAAGGCTACGGCGGTTAAACAATCCACCTATCACCACCATGCTTTTCAACCTTGCCACAAAAGACTCCATCGCCAACCGTTTTGTCGCAGAACTGCGCAACGTAGAAACTCAGCAGGACCGCCTCCGATTCCGCCGCAACCTCGAACGGGTGGGCGAAGTTTTGGCTTATGAAATTTCTAAAACCCTTGTTTATGAACCTGTTGCAGTAGAAACACCGCTCGGCTCGGCTACCATTATGCTCCCCGCACAAAAAGTCGTGCTGGCCACCATACTTCGCGCCGGGCTTCCTTTTCATCAGGGCATGTTGAACTATTTTGACACGGCAGACAACGTGTTTATCTCTGCTTACCGGAAGCACCACAAAGATGGCTCTTTTGAAATACAGATAGATTATATAAGCTCGTCCAATCTAGACGACTGTGTGCTCATCCTCGCCGACCCTATGCTCGCCACAGGAGCGTCTGTAAACCTCGCGCTAAAAGAACTTGAACGCTTTGGCAAGCCGGCGGCGATACACGTTGCTACCGTGATTGCCAGCACCTCCGGGGTGGAGGCTGTACGCCAAAGTTGGCCAAAAGCCAAGATTTGGGCGGGGGCGGTGGACCAGGAACTTACGGCAAAATCTTACATAGTGCCGGGTTTGGGGGATGCGGGGGATTTGGCTTTTGGGGAGAAATTATGAATCAGGATTTTCTTGATTTTAATAGGATTAATCAGGATTAGCGGCACATTTGCGCTGCAAAAAAATCCTTACATCATTTAATATCACTCCGATCCCGACAAACCTGTTCTTTATGGTACTTGAAGCCAGAGACATCCACAAATCATACGGCCCGCTCGAAATCCTTAAAGGGGTGAATCTGGAAATCCCCAAGGGCGAAATCCTGAGCATCGTTGGCAAGTCCGGCGCGGGCAAAAGCACACTGCTGCACATCCTCGGCACACTTGATTGGGCCGACAAAGGAGAGATGACGATTGCGGGGCAGCGCATCAAATCCTTGAATGCCAACCAATTGGCCGCGTTTCGCAACCAGCACATCGGGTTCGTGTTTCAGTTTCACCATTTGTTGCCCGAGTTCACCGCGTTAGAGAATGTATGCATCCCTGGTTATATCCAGCGCAAAAACGATGCGGCCGTGAAGCGACGTGCTGGGGAACTGTTGGATTACCTCGGCTTGCACGACCGTCTTACCCACAAGCCCATGCAACTCTCGGGCGGTGAGCAGCAACGCGTGGCCGTGGCACGTGCATTGGTGAACCAACCCGACATTATCTTTGCCGACGAGCCTACTGGCAACCTCGACTCATCTGCCTCCAAAGACCTCCACCAGCTCATCCGCCAGCTTCGCGACGACTATGGGCAAACCTTTGTCATCGTGACCCACAACAAGGAGTTGGCCGAACTTTCTGACCGTTGTTTGGAAATGAAAGATGGACTTTTGGTCTGATTATTAAACAGGAGAACCGTAAAACAGGAAAATGAAAAATCGTGCCCGCTCGCTCCTTCGTCGTTTTACATTTTATGTTTTGCATTTTGCATTTTGCGGTTTTTTGCTTCTCTTTTCATGTACCCCTTCCCACAAGTCAGCAATTGACTTCCAATCAGTTAAATTTTCTGAACGCCCAAAAAACATCATCTTCCTAATCGGGGACGGCATGGCAGCTGCGCAGGTGTCGGCGCACATTTACTGGATGGGTATTGGCAAAACTGTGTTCGAGATTTTCCCTGTAGTGGGTTTTCACAAAAGCCACGCTTATGATTACAGGGTGACGGATTCTGCGGCGGGTGCTACAGCGTTTGCTTGCGGCCAAAAAGCCACACTGGGCGCCATCGGTGTGCTCCCACCCGACGACCGCCCCTGCCCAACTATTCTCGAAGACCTTGATCGCCTGGGTTTCGCGACGGGTATGGTAACAACCTGCACGGCTACTCATGCCACGCCCGCCTGCTTCATTTCGCATCGAGAACTGCGGGCTTACACGGAGGACATTGCACTTGACTACCTTAAAACCTCCTTTGATTGCCTCATCGCTGGCGGCGAAAACCTGTTTGACCTGCGCCCTGACAAACTCAATCTGGTGGACACGCTAAAGGCGCGTGGCTATGTAGTGCGGCGAGGCATCAGTTTCAAAAATCTACCGCTTGATGGCGCTCAACCTTTTGTAGATTTCACCAATGAGATGGAGCCTCCCACAGCCTCCGCTGGACGCGAATATTTGTCACGAGCTACCCGCTTGGCTTGCAATTTTTTACAAAAACGCTCTGAAAAAGGCTTTTTTTTAATGGTGGAAGGCAGCCAGATTGATTGGGCGGGCCATACCAACGACCGCCATTGGCTTCGTGCCGAAATGTTGGATTTTGACAAAACGGTGCGCGCAGCCCTTGAATTTGCCGCTTCCAACGGCGAAACCCTCGTCGTAGTCACGGGCGATCACGAGTGTGGCGGCCTTGCGCTGACCCAAACAGATTTGCGCAAACAGTTCAATCCAACATTTTCTACCAAAGTACACACCGCGGCCATGGTCCCGGTGTATGCCTACGGCCCTCAGGCACAGTTGTTTTCGGGGGTTTACGAGAATACAGAGATCTATTTCAAGATGCGGGCGGCTTTGGGGTATAAAAGTTTCAAGTAGCCCTGAGCATACCTTTACGAAACCTCAGAGGTTTCGTAAAGGTGGTTTCAACTTCTTAAAAATTATCTTTGGAAATCCCCCCACAAATCCCCCCCTATTCAAAACTTTCGGGAACAATCCTTTTGAATTCATAAACTATCGCCTTACTTTTGCCCCCGCTAAAAGCGGATGGATAGGCAATAACTGCCGTTTGACCCTCGGAAATTCGTTTTTGGTTTACCCGCCGAAGCCTTGGCGTAGGCGGGCCGCTCACTATTTTTCACTTTTATTCGCCTTCTTCATGATTACGGCGGGTAAACATATCTCACACAATGGCAGTCTATTACAGCAAAGAAAAAATCGCCGAAATCACGGCGAAGTATGGCGAAAAGCCAACCGACACAGGCAACACAGAAGTACAAGTAGCCCTTCTTACCTACCGCATCGAGTGTCTTTCGGATCACCTCCGCAAGTTCAAAAAAGACCACTCCACGCGCCGCGCCCTGCTTACCATGGTAGGACAACGTAAAAGTTTCTTGTCCTACTACGCCAAGAAAGACATTTACAAATACCGCGCACTGATCGAAAAACTCGGTCTCCGTAAATAAGAAAGCCTTGCAAAATCCGTCCCGGTTCAATGAATCGGGGCGGATTTTTTTACATTCCCCAGCCAACCATCGAAACCCGCCCGCCTTTAAGAATCCGTCCTGATTAAAGGGACGTTCAGATATTTTTCATCCGTCCGGGTTTTTGCAGAGCAATATGCTTTTGCCAAAACGCCCTTCAGACACGGGGAAAACTTGCCAAAAACGGGGATTCATGTTCCCCCACACAAAGACACAAGTGGATATGAGACGTTGGACATTGGACTTTGGACTTAAGCCCGCTTTACCAGGCATTCTCGTTCCTGACTTTCACCAATCAGGTTTATTAAGCGGGGCAAAAGTCCAAAGTCCAATGTCCAACATCCAAAGTCCTCCTACCCTTGCCTCTTTGTGTGTTTTTTTCGGTTTTTGCGCATTTTCCCCACCGCCTGATTCGGCATTTTCTGCAAACTGCTACTACCAAGTATCACTAGGCAACTGCCACTACCCTCTGCTTCTTTAACTCGGGCACATCTTATTTCTTTACAATGGGAAAGCAAATCCCGATGCGTACCACGTTCAACCTGCCGGACGGACGTGAGATCGCACTCGAAACGGGCAAACTGGCCGCGCAAGCTGACGGCGCAGTACTGCTCCGCATGGGCGACACGATGTTACTTTGTACCATCGTCAGTGCCCTCAAGGCCAAAGAAGGCCAACCATTCTTTCCACTATCTGTGGATTACCAAGAAAAATTTGCCGCCGTGGGTCGTATCCCTGGCAACTTTTTCCGCCGCGAGTCTCGTCTTTCGGACTACGAAATCCTCATTAGCCGCTTGGTAGACCGCGCCCTGCGCCCGCTCTTCCCCGACGGCTACATGAACGACACGCAGGTGATCATCAACCTCATCAGCGCCGACAAAGACATCATGCCTGATGCACTGGCTGGTCTGGCAACTTCGGCGGCGGTAGCGGTGAGCAACATCCCGGTGGAAGCCCTCTTTTCTGAAGTTCGCGTGGCGCGTATCAACGGTGAATTCGTGATCAACCCAGGCCGCAAGGCCCTCGAAGCGGCTGATATGGATTTCATCGTGGCTGCGACGAAAACGGACATCACGATGGTAGAAGGCGAAGCCAATGAGTGCCAGGAGTCCGAACTCGTTGATGCGATGAAATTCGCGCACGAAGCCATCAAAGTACAAATTGATGCGCAAGAACGTTTGGCCGCACTCGTCGGCGAAAGCGCCACGGTGAAACGTGCCCTGCCCGAAGTGCCTGAAAACGAAGCGCTTAAAATGCGCATCGAAGCCCTCGCCAGCGCCGATATCTACACCCTCGCCCGTAGCGCGTCTGACAAGGACACGCGCAAATTGCGGCTCGAAGAAATCAAAAGCGAGACGATGGCCAAGGTGCTCGAAGAGTTTGGCGAAGAGACTATGTCCGAATGGAAATTGGCTGCCGAGCGCTATTTTGACAAACTCAAAAAGCACGTCATCCGCGACATGGTGCTGACCGACAGCAGGCGTCTCGATGGGCGCAAGTTCGACGAGGTGCGTAATATCTGGTGCGAAGTGGATTACCTACCTTCCGCACACGGTTCGGCCCTCTTTACACGCGGCGAAACGCAATCGCTCACTTCGCTTACGCTGGGTACGAAGCAGGATAAAGCGCTGATTGACATCGCACTGGATCCGCACGATGAGACTTTCCTGTTGCACTACAACTTCCCGCCCTACTCTACCGGCGAAGTGAAGCCGATGCGCGGCCCTGGTCGCCGCGAAGTGGGCCACGCCAATTTGGCGGGTCGCTCCATTCGCAAAGTAATGCCTAAAGATTTTGCATATACGGTTCGTGTGGTGTCTGACATCCTCGAGTCCAACGGTTCTTCTTCTATGGCAACCGTTTGCGCCGGCTCGCTCGCGTTGATGGACGGCGGTGTGCCGATCGCTGCCCCGGTGGCAGGGATTGCCATGGGCGCGATTGCCGACGAAAAAGGCCGCATTGCGATCCTTTCTGACATCCTTGGCGACGAGGACGCCTTGGGCGATATGGACTTCAAAGTAACAGGCACTGCCAAAGGCATTTGCGGTACGCAAATGGACATCAAAATTGACGGGATGCCGTATGAGATGCTCACCAAGGCACTCCTGCAAGCCCGTGCAGGTCGTCTGCACATCCTTGGCGAAATGGAAAAAGCCATTACGGCTCCTCGCGAAGACCTCAAGCCACATGCACCACGCGTGGTGGAGTTCCGCATCGAGCGCGACTACATTGGCGCGGTCATCGGGCCTGGTGGCAAGATCATTCAGGAAATGCAACGCCAAACGGGCACGACCATCAGCATCGAAGAGGACGAAAAAGGCGGTATTGTCGCCATTTTTGGTCCGAACAAGGAGGCGCTCGACTCGGCTTATGGCCGCATCCAGCAAATCGTGTTCATGCCAGAAGTAGGTTCGATCTTCGAAGGCGAAGTGGAAGAGCTGGCCGATTATGGCGCGTTCATCAAGTTCAAAGGCAAAACGGGCTTGTTGCACGTATCAGAATACGACCACCGTCGCATCGAGCATATCAGCGAAGTGCTGAAAGTGGGCGAAACGGTCAAGTTCAAAATTCTGGACGTAGACCCCAAAACGGGCAAGATGAAACTCTCGCGCCGTGCCATCGTAGCCAAACCTGACGGCACCATGCCGACCGACGAAGAAAACGATGCCCGGGCCAATCGCGGTGGCGGTGGTGACCGTGGCGGTGATCGCCGTGGAGGTGGTGGTGGTCGCGGAGGTGATGACCGTCGTGGTGGTGGAGGTGGTGGCCGTGGCGGCGATGATCGTCGCGGTGGGGGCGGTGGTTTTGGTGGAGGGAGAGGGCGATAAGCTATTCATTCAGGGGGCAACTTGAAGTTGCCCCCTGAATTGCAAGGATATCAACCCCGTTGAGCGCGTGCGCTCGACGGGGTTTTTCATTTGCCAAAATTGGCTCACACACTCAGAAAAGGCATTCATCAATCCAGGCGACTCACTTAGTCATTGTTCGTTTTGGCCTAATTTATTTTGGAGAACATTTGTCGCATTGAAAGAAGGCGCACAAATTTTATTATTCACCAAAATAAAAATAGCCATGAAAAAAGCGATTTACCTCTTTGCACTTACCTTATTGGCGATGGCCTGTGGCAAAAATGACCTTAGTGTTCGAAATGATGAAAACATCCTGCCCGAATACATCGCCGAGTTTGAGGCTTATCTCGATTTACCACCCGTATTTGCTGATTACAACCGCGAATTGCCTGCCTATTTGAAAGCGACGGGTATGGCTGTAAAACCAGCAAACAATGCCAAAGCAACCTTGGGCAGGGTGTTGTTCTACTACAAAAATCTCTCCCTCGACCGCAGTATATCCTGCGCATCGTGCCACAAACAGAACAAGGCATTTTCTGACGATGTCGCTTTTAGCCGGGGCATCAACGGACTCAGTGGCGCGCGAAATGCCATGCCGATAGCCAATGTGGCGAGTTTTTCGGCCCATTACAGCGAAATCGCCGGACTTCGCCCGCTACTGCTCTGGGACAGTCGTGCGGCCAATGTAGCGGAACAGTCCAAATTAGCATTTCTAAATGACCACGAAATGGGCATGAACATGGAAAGCGTAGCCGCCCGCATCAGGGAGCAGTCGTACTACCCTTATCTCTGGCAAAAGGTCTATGGGCATTTCGATGTGCGGGAGGAGGAAGTATTTGAGTGCCTTTCCGAGTTTGTTGGGTCAATTGGGGCATCTGAGTCAAGGATTGACAAGGCGCTGGAGACGGTAAGTGGGAACTTGACTTTTGGTGGACTGGACACTGTCTTTATTGGGGCAGCCTACTACGGCGACACCACGATTTTGCCATTTGGGCTGCCTGGTTTCAGTCAAAGTGAGAATCGAGGGCGCGATATTTTTGTGGCCAACTGCTCCAAATGCCACTCGCCCATTCGAGCCTTCCAAGAGGTTTTTGAGGCTTGCAATGGCCTTGAAATGAATTATGCCGATCAAGGGCGGGGAAAGATCACTGGAAAACCGACCGACAATGGCGTGTTCAAATCACCCTCTTTGCGCAATATCGCACTCACCGCGCCTTATATGCACAACGGGCGCTTCAAGACACTTCAAGAGGTAGTGGATTTTTACAGTGAGGATGTAAAGCCACATCCGAACCTCCACCCCCAAATGCTGCACAACGGCGAGCGCAACCTCCATCTGACGACACCGCAAAAGCAAGACTTAGTTGCTTTTTTGCAAACGCTGACCGACAACAAGATTGGGTCTGACGAACGCTTTTCAAACCCGTTCAAGCAATGAAAACCTTGTACTATGTTCTGCTTCCAGCGCTGGGGGTTTTAATGGGCATGGAATCTATGGCTCAAAACCTCCGACGGGGTGTCGTAAAAGCTGACGTGGTTGCAGCAGCGAAAAAGCAATGGGGGGCCGGCCTGGAATGGCGTTTAAACGCTAAAAACAGCCTGGATATCCAAGTGGGTTTCCAGCGGCACAACGAGCTTCCTTCCGACGTTTTTAATGGAGATTGGACGACTGATTACGCGAAGCGACGTGACTATGTTGTCAGCTCAACATCGCAAACCCCGGCTAATGATTTTGGATGGGAATATCTTGGAACGGGGCGGCCTTTGCCAGATGCAGCTTCATCCATGATTTCTTTGTCAAACAGTTACGTCCGGTTATCTTATGGAATATCGTATCAGACGAACCCAAGAGGCCTGCGGATAATACTTCTCCCAGGTATTTCTTTTTCAAATCATCGTTATTTCGATCTGTCCGAGCAAATTAATAAAACCAGAAGCACTTTTGAGCGTTGGCAAATTGGCTCGGCTCCATATCCGGCGCAATTGGTGGAGCAAACTACTTTTTACACACAAACACGTCAAATGCGGGAAAAAAATTGGTGGGTCGGCGGAGTGACCCAGGCATTTGGATTTGCCTGGCAAGCAAAGCCTGGATTTTTTCTGGAGGCCCGATGGACGGTCGGGATCAATTTTGGAGATGCCCCCTATCCAAAAGAGGATGTCCCCCCCATCATGACAAATTTCTTTGGGCAAGGGGCCTTTTTTGTCGGTTGGGCGTTTTAATGACACTTAAAATAATCGAACGGCTCCAGACACTCCCTGCAGCGAAACAATGCTTTACACGCCGTAGAACCAAACTGTGAGATCATTTCCGTATCTGAAGAACCACAATGCGGGCAAACCAAAGCGCGGCGTTCACCCAACAAGGCCTGTTTGTCCAAACTCGCTTCGGCGGGCGGGGCGATGCCGTATTCCTGAAGTTTTCGGCGGCCATCCTCGGTGAGCCAGTCGGTTGTCCAGGCGGGCGAGAGCACCGTGACGACCCGGACGTTTTCAAAGCCACCTTCCTGCAAAGCCGCACGGATGTTGATCTCTATCACTCCCATAGCCGGGCAGCCGCTGTAGGTGGGCGTGATGACGACTTCCAGCGCTCCATCGTCGGCTATGTGTACATCGCGGATAATGCCGAGGTCGTCCACCGTGAGCACGGGGATTTCGGGATCCGTGACGGATTCAAGCAGGTGGCGGGCTTTGTGGAGGCGTTCGTGTTGAGAGAGCATTGGGTGATTGTTGTTAGAATGGGCCACGGATGACACGGATGAGACACGGATTTTCTTTTTTGGGAAAAACGGTTTGCAAAGAGACAAAACTGAAAAAATCCGTGTCTTATCCGGGTCATCCGTGTTCCATTCTAATAACAATATCCAGTATCAAGCGGTTGCCAATCTTCTCAACTTTCGGAGGTAGGGATGAAAATGAACCTCCACGGCGTGGCGCGGGCTTTTCAAAAATTCTTTTTCGACGGCTTCTCCTTCAGCGCGGGCACGGGCGGGGAGATCGGCGGGCAAATGCCAACGGCCTTGGAGCAGGCGTGCCACGATCTGTGCTTGTGCTTCTGAAAGCGGCCAAACACTCCCTTGAGGCTGCACCAACCCGATGAAAGCCAATGTTTTGTGTTCCGGGTGAAACATTCGAAGATAGAGCGGCACGTTGGTCGCATCCTCCCATTGAAGAAAATTTGCGTCAAAAAACGGGGTGCTCATTTTGTAGCCCGTGGCGGCAATGATGGTGTCGTATTCCTCAAAACTACCATCGCTGAAATGGACTGTTTGGCCTTCTACACGCGCTACGCCTGGACAGGGTTTTACCTTGCCATGGCGGATTTTTTCCAACAATTCTGAATTGACGGTAGGGTGCGACTTGGTTGGCGGAAATTTTGGGCGCGGCAGCCCGTAGTCGGCATAATCGCCTACCTGAATGCGCACGGCGAGTCTCTGAAAGAAGTTTTTGATCGGACCAGGCATCCATTGCGTTCCGGCGGCAAAGGTGTCGGTCGGCTTTCCGAGAAAGAACTTGGGAATGATATATTGTGGTGAACGGACACTAATGTCTACCTGCGCGGCTACCCGGCTAGCCTCTACTGCGCAATCGCAGCCAGAGTTGCCCGCGCCCACCACGAGTACGCGCTTGCCTTCGTGTCCACGGCTGTTTTTGAATTGGTGTGAATGAAAATATTGTCCCTTAAAATCACCTGACCAGCTCGGGTGACGCGGTACGGCGTGGTGCCCATTGGCAACGATCAGGTAGTCAAATGCTTCTGAAGTGCCGTCGCGAAGTGTCAGTTTCCAACGCTCGTTTTCTATTTTTTCTGTGTGCGCAACTTCCGTATTAAAGCGGATAAACCGTTCTAAATCAAACTTTTTTGTGTAGGACTGGAAATACGCCAGCACCTGCTGGTGGCTGGGATAATCCGGGTAATCATTGGGCATGGGAAAGTCGCTGTAATGAGAAAGCCACTTGCTGCTGATGATATGAGTGGTTTCACACACGCTGCTATGACCTTCGCCTGCGGTGTATACCCAATTGCCGCCGATCTGGTCGTTTTTTTCAAAACAAGTCAGATTGGATAGGCCGTTTTCTGCCAGTACTTTGAGTGCGGCAAGACCCGAACAGCCTGCGCCGATAACCGCTATACGAGGAGAAATTGTCTGTTGGATATTGGACATTCCTTGTTGGATACTTGACATTCCCTAGGGCTTGGAGTTGCCAAAGGCTTCTTGCCAGGCCATCACGCCACCTTTAAGGTTCAGCACGTTCTTAAAGCCATTGGCAAGCAAAAGCCCCTGTGCCATAGCCGAGCGTGACCCGGAGCGACAATGCACGATGATGGGATCGTCTTTGTGCTCGTCAAGTTCGTATATCGAATTTACGAGGGTATTGAGCGGGATAAGGCGTGCGCCCAGGTTGAATTCTTCGAATTCCCAAGGTTCACGAACGTCAATAAAGACGAATGGCTCGCCCGATTCGAGCTTTTGGCGGAGGTCTTGAACTGTGATTTCCATGTGCGAAGGTTTTGAAAAATTTTTAACATCATTGGGGTAAATCTTTATTCAAACCAGATTTCCCCCTACCCTTCCTACTTTTGCGGGTAATTCAAATATTTACCACATAGCACACATAGCCTCCAAAATTTTAAAAACTATGTGTGCTATGTGCGCTATGTGGTAAATAGATAAAAAATCATGGCAAGAAAACATTACACCCTGCCCAATATCCGCATCCACGGCATCGCAGACCGGGGGAAAGGCGTGGGCAGAACAGATGAAGGCCTGGCGGTTTTTGTGGATGGCGCAGTACCCGGCGACGTGGTGGATGTGTATGTGCAAAAAAAGAAGGGCGGTTTTGCGGAAGGCAAGGTGGAATCTATTGTAACACCTTCGCCCGACCGGGTGGAGGCATTTTGCGAGCATTTTTCGATCTGTGGGGGCTGTAAATGGCAAAACCTTGATTACCAAGCGCAACTACACCACAAACAACAAGTGGTAGACGATGCGCTGCGACGGATTGGCAAAATTGAAATCGGTGAATTTTTGCCCATTCTTGGTGCGCCGGAGACGGTTTTTTACCGAAACAAACTGGAGTTTGGGTTCTCGAACAAACGCTGGATTTTGGAAGGGGAATTTTCAAAAGACCAAGAGACCTCGGAGGTTTTAAAACCCTCCGAGGTCTACGGCCTGGGCTTTCACAAAGCAGGGTACTTCGACAAGATCATTGACATCCAAAAATGCTGGTTGCAAGCCGAGCCCTCCAACGAACTGCGCAATGTCTGTCGGCAGATTGGGCTTGACCAGGAATTGGAGTTCTACGACCCGCGCCACCACAAGGGCTTTTTGCGCAACCTCATGGTGCGACTCACGACTACGGGCGAACTGATGTTGCTGGTCAGTTTTGCGCAAAACCGCCCGGACGCGATTGCCCGATATTTGGAAGCTATTCTGGAGAAATTCCCGGAAATTACCACGCTGGTGTACTGCATCAATTCAAAATTGAACGACTCGATGTTCGATCTCGACGTACTGACCTATCGCGGCAAAGGATTTGTAGTGGAACAATTGGGCGACCTTAAATTTAAAATTGGTCCCAAGTCGTTTTTCCAAACCAACTCCCTGCAAGGCAAGCGCTTATACGATGTGACTGCCGAATTCGCCGGACTGACCGGGCATGAAAATGTGTACGATTTGTACACCGGAACCGGGAGCATTGCGCTATACCTCGCGCGATATTGTCGCTCCGTAGTGGGTATCGAAGAGATAACGGACGCTATCGCCGATGCGGAGGAAAACATGCGGCTGAACGGGATAACGAACGCTACGTTTTATGCAGGTGATGTGAAGTCGGTGCTTTCGCCGGAGTTTGTAGAAAAACATGGTCGGCCCGATGTGCTGATCACCGATCCGCCCCGTGCCGGGATGCACCCAAAAGCGGTGGAGTTCTTGCTTGAGTTGGCAGCGCCGCGCATCGTTTACGTCAGTTGCAACCCCGCCACGCAGGCGCGTGATCTCCAAATGTTGTCCGAGAAATATGCCGTGTTGAAAGTTCGGCCTGTTGATATGTTTCCCCATACGCACCATATTGAGAACGTTGCGCTTTTGGAGTTGAAAGTTAAAAGTTAAAAGTGGCAAGTAACAAACCCCAAGCCTTGGTATCAACTTGAAAGTAAAAAAACTGGATTTAAGTCATGTTCAGCCAAATCAGCAAATTCATCCTCTGGCTCATTGGCTGGAAAATTACGGGGCACTACCCTAGAGATTTGTCGCACGTGATCATTGCGGCAGCGCCGCACACCTCGGCCTGGGATTTCGTGATTGGGGTATTGATTGATAGTGCCGGGAAGTTTCGGGCGAACTACATGGGCAAGCACACGCTGTTCAAACCCCCGTTTGGCTTCATCTTTCGCTGGCTGGGCGGTATCCCGGTAGATCGTACTACCAACCACAACCTCGTGTCAGCAACGGTGGAAGCGTTTAAACGCGAGCCTCGAGTACACCTCGGCATTGCGCCGGAAGGCACCCGGAAGAAAGTGCGCAAACTAAAGACGGGGTTTTACCACATTGCCCGGATGGCGGAGGTGCCTATTTGTCTGTGCACGTTTGACTATGCCAAACGCGAGGTGTTTTTTGACCCGGTGCTATTTTGGCCGACGGAGGATGAGGAGGCGGACATGGGGTATATTTGGGAGTATTTTAAGGGGGTGAGGGGGGCGAGGCCGGAGAAGGGGGTGTGGTGAGTTGGTTCCTTCGGGAGACCTCGGAGGTTTTT
>JANMME010000149.1:0-5563 GCA_031373015.1 Saprospiraceae bacterium | reverse complement strand
CACGGAGGATTTTAAAACCTGGGTGATTTTTTATGGGGTTGAAGGAGGAGAGATAGAACACTAATCAGGGTTAGACCATTTCCCCGTGCATTCCACGATCACGCTTCCGCTCTGGCCGAAAGCCGCCCGGCGCGGTATTTGAACCACAGTGAAAGCGAATCTACCTGCCTGCTGGTTTTTTCGCCAATAGCAAACTGTGTAAGCGTGGCGAGTGTCACACAATTAGGGTTCACCTTGTCAGGATTCTCTTCCAACACCGCATTAACGTAGTTAGTGAGCGATTTGTAGCTCAGCATCACGCCCGTGGCTTCCTCGATGAGCCAAGCGAGCGTGTGTGCTTTGCTGTGCTGGATTTTTGAAATGGGTTCGCCAAAGGCTTTGGCATGAACGTCAGTAAGCAATGAACGGAAAACGGAAAAATCTGTTGTTTGCATGGTAGGGGAGGTGGCTTAGGAGTGAACAGTTCGGGAGGCGTTGCAAAAATAACCATTTCCAATGGATTTCCAAAAGAATTCCATTTCATTTCCAAAGCGTGAACTATTGTTAGGGAAATCTTTGTGCCGCTTAAAAACCCATGAATTTATAACCCTTTTTCAAACATTTTCTAACATGAACAAAAGACTTTTCTCCCTCGCAATTTTCGCATTCTTCCTTGGCCTTTGTGCCGAAAAAATCAACGCACAAGCCAGCGGCACCAACCCCCAACTTTTTATGTACCGTCACAACGGTAGCCCGGGCAACACACCTTCGCCTGCAGTTACTGGCAACACCATTGGCAACCTGGAGTGGAGGGCCCTGACGGCTGTCAATTCAATTAAGTTGGGCGCTACCATCAAATCCGTTGCTGCCAATGTGGCCCCCAACTTTTTAATGAGCAACATGATCTTTAGCACCAGTGGCGCAGCAGGTTTGAAAGAGCGGATGATTATCACAGAAAACGGGCTCGCTGGTGTGGGCACGATGACTCCCCAATTTCATCTTGACGTAGTGGGCAATACCCATACCAGCGGCGATTTTTGGGGGCGCATCCACTTCGACAATAACGCTTTGGACGATGCTCCCAATACCTACTTCAACGAGGCGTACTTCGAACGTAAAATGCGCTCCGTTCTGACAGTTCCTGCCGTCGCGGGAGCCAACAATTTCGGAGGCACGCTTAGCCTTTCTCCAGGCGGTGGAGCTTACGACCACCAGCTGTTTTTCGGCCAAGACGGTATTTGGAATCGCCGCGAAGTTGATAATAGCGCTACCTGGACTGCAGCCTGGGAAAAACTCCTTACCAGCGGCGACATCAACGGTCGGGCAAATATGCTCGCTCGTTACATGCCGCCCGGCCCCATTTCAAGCACCTTGCGCGATGGACAAGTGTTCGACAATGGTACCAATGTCGTCATTGGCGGTATGCCTGCCTTCCCAACCGTTCCTGCGCCCGTATTTAACGCAGCAGATGCACTCACAGTGACCGGTAGTGCTCGCGTGGACGGCAACACACATATCAACGGCAACATGGGCGTTGGAGTCGCGCCAACAGCCAATCGGCTGGAGGTATCGGGCAACAGCAATTTTGCCGGAAATGTCAACGTAACCGGAAATGGTCGCGTGGACGGAATGCTGGTCGTGGGCAACCCGCCTAGTGTGCCTATTGTTCCTGTTCAACATGAACTGTATGTGTATGGCAGCATGATTGCCGAAGAGGTGGTGGTTAAACTGCATGCCAGTTGGCCCGATTATGTCATGGCTGACAATTATGACCTCAAGCCACTTTCAGAAGTTGAGGCATACATACAGCAGGAAAAACACCTCCCAGGCGTACCCTCTGCAGCCGAAATAGCCGAAAATGGTGTTAGCCTCGGCGAAATGCAAAAAACACAGATGGAAAAGATCGAAGAATTGTTCCTGCATATAATCGAAATGGAAAAACAGGTCAATTCGCTTAAGGCAGAAAACGTGGCTTTGAAGGCAAAGGTTGAACAACTGGAGAAGCGGTAAACCCAAACACCGCACGAACATTCACCACAAACTTCAACCAAAATCTAAAAAGCGAATACGATGAAAAATAAAGCATTTGCCCCATTGGCACTGTTTTGTTGCTTGTTCGGCGCATTGTGGGCACAAAACCCCAGCGCAGGCAAGCAAGCGACAAGCGGGCCTTGGAAAGACATTCCGGAACTTGCCCTGCCAAAACCAGCAGGGGAGGAAGTGCCCCTTCCTGAAAAATTCCGCCTTTTGGAACTCGATGTAGAACAATTCAAAGCTGTTTTGCAGCAAGTCCTCCCACAGGCTCAAGCGCAGCCAAGAGCATCCCATGCATTCCTCGATGTGCCCATGCCGGACGGCAGTTTTCAAAAGTTCAAGGTTCAATACGCCCCCGTGATGCATCCCGATCTGGCGGCGAAATTCCCTGATATTCACTCCTTTGCAGGAACGGGGGTGGACAATCCGGCCTCAAAAATTTACTTTGATTTTAGCCCGCTCGGCTTTCACGCCATCATCCTGTCGGCGGGAAAATCAAGTTCCATCATCGAAGCGGTAAGCCTGCGTGACCAGCGTTATTATTTTTGCTATGACCAGAGTCAGAGCGCCTGGGAAAATATGGAAATTGAATGCGCGAATCTTACCGGCATGCAGTCACATGATGTTCATTCACACGCGTTTGCTGAAAAAGCCGGTGATTGCCAGGTCAGGACTTACCGCGTTGCACTCGCCACCACAGGAGAATTCACCGCTGCATTTGCCAATCCACCTACCGACCCAACCGGTGTGAATGGCGTAATGGCCAACCTCAATACACTGGTGACCACTATTAACGGGGTTTACCTGAATGAGATCGGAGTCCAATTGCAGTTGGTGGCCAACAACAACCTGCTCGTTTTTACAAATGCTGCTACAGATGGCTATACCAACGGCACGGGCAACCAGAACACAATGGCAGGTGAAAATCAGGCCATTGTGGATGGAATTATTGGAAGCGGCAATTATGACATTGCACGCGCTTATGGCACCAGAACCGCTGGTGGCGCGAGTGGCGTTTCCTTGCAAATCGGCAATGTCTGCAATAATTCAAACAAAGCAAATGGCGCCACCGTAATGAACCCTTCCAATGCTGCCAACTTTGCTACTTTGGAAATGCACGAAATGGGTCACCAATTTGGGGCCAACCATACTTTTAATGATGGCACTACAGGATCATGTGGAAACGCGGGCCAATTGGTAGCAGCCACCGCATTTGAGCCTGGCAGTGGCAGCACGATCATGTCGTATGGAGGCACTTGCGGGACTAATAATGTACAAGGAAACCGCGACCGATACTTTCACACATTTAGTTTGCAGGAAATTGGCAATTATGTAAGCACTGGTACGGGAAGCACCTGCCCCACCACCGTTATGCTTGGGAATAACGCACCTACCGTTGCAGTAGCCGGTGCAGCCGCCTACACTATTCCAGCTAGCACACCATTCAGGCTTACTGCAAATGCGAATGATCCTGACGGCGATCCGATGACCTATACCTGGGAACAGCTGGACAATCAGCTGATTACCCATCCTCCCCAATCAACAGCAGTAAATGGGCCTGTGTTCCGGTCTGTTTTTCCAGGCACTTCTCCGACCCGTTATTTTCCTAATCTGAACGCTATACTCACGGGAACAAACCCCACCTGGGAAGTATTGCCAAGTGTATCGAGGACGATGAATTTTACCGTCACCGTTCGCGACAATGCAGCGGTTGGCGGCTGTACAGATGAGGCAAACGTGCTGGTAACGGTAGACGGCGGATCTGGCCCCTTCGCCATCACAAGCATCGGGGCAAACCCGGTCTGCTTGCAAGCAGAAGACAACACCACCATCACCTGGAATGTAGCCAACACCACTGCGGCGCCGGTCAATTGCGCCAATGTGGACATCTGGCTCTCCTTGGACGGGGGCACAAGTTTCACTGTATTACTGGCAGGCGGCACGCCCAATGACGGCAGCCAACAAGTGGCCATCCCAGCCAGTGCGGTCACCACACAAGGGAGGATCATGGTGATCGGTTCCAACAATATCTTCCTTGACATCAATAACAGCGATATTCGGATTGACTGCCCGGCCAACCGCACCGTGACCGACAACCCGGCCAGCGGTGTTTACAAAGTGCGCGATAAATTGCAAACCTCCGGCCCGGTTGAGGTTCTTTCAGGCACTACAGCAAGATTTTATGCGGGCAATGAAGTCAGGCTAAAACCAGGGTTTTGGGCGCATTCCGGATGCGATTTTATCGCAAGGATCAAACCTTGCGATCCATGCGTGGCAGGCAAGCCGCAAGACCTAGTGGATGGCTGGGAAAACCCGAAGGTGTATTTCTACGAAATCCCTACAAGCGACCGGGCAAACGGGAATTTAGATTCGCCGCTCAAAGCATTTGCGTTTCCCAACCCGTTCGATCAAAACTTCACCCTGAGTTTTGAACTGCCTACTGCCGGCAAAGTGGAAATCCAACTGATGGATTTTACTGGAAGGGCAATCCAGACCGTGTATCAAAGCGACTATCTGGAAGCAGGGAAACACCAAATTCCTGTCGTTACCAACCAGTTGGGTGTTGGGGTGTACAATTGCCGTATCCTTGGCAATGGCCATCAGGCACAAGTCAAGTTGGTAAAGGTTAACTGATCAGCAAAATGGTCAAATAAAATTCCAAGCCGCGTCAGATTCGTCTGGCGCGGCTCTTTTTGTGATATTTGCACCATATATGCCGCTGCTACTTACCACCCACCCATTCCCCGACGCCACGTTCGGCCTTTGGCAAATCGCCGAAAGCGAGGGGTTCTTTCGTGCTGACTTGCCACTTTCAAACACAGAAGAGTCAGATCTGGCGCAGCACCTTTACCCGCTCCGCCGTCTCGAATGGCTAGCCGGGCGCTGGCTTTTGCACAAATTGACCGATGCTCCCCAGCGACTTCCGCTGGCCAAAGACGCTTTTTCAAAACCATTCTTCCCCGAAAACCAACACCTCGGCTGTTCGCTCAGCCATTCCAAGGGCAATGTGGGAGCGCTCATCGTCAACTGCCAAAAGTCAACAGTCAACGGTCAACAGTCACCCTCCTTCGCTCCTGCCCGCCAGGGCTTGACAGGCGGGAAGGCTTCGGCGGGTAAAACAGTCAACAGTCAACAGTCCATCGGTTGCGACATCCAGGTTTTGACACTGAAAATGCCACGGATTGCGCATAAATTCCTCAATAGGGAAGAACAGGCTTTTGTTGAAAGTCGCCCGGAAACAGAAAATCTTGACCTGCTCCATTTGTTCTGGACCGCCAAAGAAAGCCTTTACAAGGCCTACGGCTTGAAGGCTTTGGATTTTCGGGAAAGCATCTTTGTGGAAATAACTCTATGGGACGGACTCAACGGAGAAGGTATTGGCAGGGTTGAAAAGGGGGAATTCAGGCAGGAATTCCAATTGATTTTCAGCAAGATAGTGCTGCCAAAGGAAACAGAACTTGTTTGGGCTGTATGCCATGAAAGGTGATGCGGAGTGGGGATTTGTTTATTAGGGGCGGGAGACCTCGGAGGTTTTCAAAAACCTCCGAGG
>JANMME010000963.1:0-4812 GCA_031373015.1 Saprospiraceae bacterium | reverse complement strand
GTCTTATCCGTGTCATCCGCGTTCCACCTGTCAAATCAAACAACGTCTTTTAAGACGGACAAAGATACGCAACTCGCCGAGAGGTCAAGCAAAAAGACTTGCCAATGGGCGACGATTTCAAGATTTCAAAACCATGGTTTCGAAAGGACGCAATTCCAGCGGTGTTCCGTTGGGTAGCGGCACCTTTTTGATCTTTTTTGTCAAATTGGAATATGCCGACCAAGCGGAATCTGCTTGCTCATAATCAATACGCCAAACGTCGTTTTCCAACTCAAAAACCACCTTGACGCGGCTGCCACGCAATAAAAGCGCTTCGTCAAGTTCAGTTTTTTGTTCCGCTGTATATTGGCCCATATCATCGGATGTGAAAAGCAAGTTCCCCAACAAAACATTGATGGTCAAAAGGGTATGCTGCTGCACAGGGTTTAGTTTCTGGTTTTCATTGCGCAGGATGAACACATCAGGGTCGTTGTGAAAAGCCCGGCCATTGAGCTGCCAACGCCCCAGCGTGCTGCGCAGGGAGGCCAGTGTGTCTACCCGTTCGCGGTGTCGCAGAAACGATAGCAGCGGGTGCGTCCAGGCCAGGTGAACATCTCCTCCAATGCGACAATAATCAGCCAGGCCAAAGCAGGAGCCCAAAGGCACGCCGCAAGCAAGCATGCGCCGAGTGCCAACCAAATGGCGGAGGAATTCCAGGGCTTCCCACATCACGCCTCCGCGTGTTTTGCCGGGTGGCGGGGCGAGGGCTACAGCAAATAAAAAATCAAGTTTTAGCAATTCAAATCCCCATTTGTCGAGGATGGTGTGGAATACGCCGCTGAGGTATTCTCGTACCCCATCGTGATAAAAATCGAGCGCGTAAAACCAACCACCCCACATCGGATTCCAAGCTACTTTGATGGGGCGGCCTTTTGCGTCTTTCAGCAACCATTCGGGGTGACGGCGCAGGAGTTCGGATTTTGCAGAAGCCACGAATGGCGCGATCCAAAGACCGGGCTGCAAACCTTTTTCCTTGATTTTCAGGGCAATAGGTCGCATTCCGTTGGGGAAGGCGGGTTTGACATTAAGCCAATCGCCCACAGAGGCCTGCCAGCCGTCGTCTATTTGGAAGTAAGGACTCAATCTTTCCGAAAGTTCAAAACTTTCGGAAAGTTGGGTTGAAAACGACTCCAAGTTTTTCAACAGAACCTCCTCTGAAATATCCGTAAAATGATTGTACCAACTCGTCCAGCCAATAGCGGGCGAAGCGGTAGGCGGAGCAATTTCAGCCAGCCTGAAATAGGTGTCAAACAGATGCTGCTCTTCTCCTTCGCCCACCCAAAAATCAAGCGCGGGAAAGGAGTGGCGAAGTGCCAGACCGTCCATGTCTTTGCGCACGGTGAGGGTGGCGTTGGCATGGTCGTAAAGAAAAAGGGTAAATGCGGTGCGCTCGTTGAGGGAGCCGAGGAAGATTGACTTTTGGCCATTGACTCTTGGCTCTTGACCGACCGCAGTTAAATAGGTATAGGTCCAGGAATGCAGGTAGCCGAGCCCACGGGGAATACCTGAAATGTGTTCGTCTCCGTAATAGCCCATGTACCGTCGAGCAATAGGGCGCAAACGAGGAATCCCTTCCGTGACTTTCAACAATCGGCTTTCGCTCCAGGATTGATAACCGTTGGCAAAAAAACGGGCATCGGGCGGGAGCGGGAGATCAAATTGAAGTTCAAGCCTTTGTACTGTTACATCTTGCTTTGGGTGGAGAAAGACGGAATAGCGTGTACCCAGTCTATCTCCTTCATTGTTTAGTTGAAAATCGGCATAGATTTCCTCAAAGGTGTTGGCACGGTTGGGCATTAGCGGCTGAGCCTTTCCGTTAACAGTGAGTATGGCTTGACGGAATCGCATGGGTGTCTGATTGGGTTGGTTGGTTTTACAGAACTTTCCGAAAGTTGGGAAGGGTGTCCGTTAATTCGGCGACAAATGTATGCCGCAGCTGTCGTAAAGGCTCTCTACTTTTGCCTGACCAATTTTTTACCATGCGCCACTTTCTACGCTTATTTTTTCTCTCATCACTTTGTCTGCCCCTTCAAGCTCAGGTATTCATGCGCCCCTTCGAAAATGCGGCAGCGATGGGCATGGGCGGATCCACCATTGCAATGCCGAGCCTTGCTGCCGGACTTTCCAACGAGGCCCAACTTGGCCTCGGCGAACGACTTGGCTTTTGGGCAGGTTCGGCATTGCCATACGCGGTAGAGGGCTGGCAAACCGGTCATTTTCAAGCCGTGGCAGGCATGGGGAAGTTTAGTGGCGTGGGTTTTGGCATAGAGCATTCTGGCACTGACTTGTATACCGAACAGCGTTTCCGGCTGGCCTACGGGCGGCGTTTGACCGAGGCTTTTTATCTCGGCGGCTCGGCAGATGTGCTGCGGGCTTCTGCACAAGAATATGGCTCCACCACGATGGCGACCTTTGGGTTGAGCCTGCTCGCTCGGGCTTTGCCCGATGTTTGGTTGGGCGCAAAAATCCAGAACCCGTTCCAACAAAAAATCGGTGAAGATCTCGTGCCTACCGTGCTGCGCATTGGGGCTTCCTGGAAACCCTCCGACATTCTACTGATGACTTTTGAAACCGAAAAAGACCTCGAACGCAATGCCATGGTGAAAGCCGGGCTGGAATATCGGCCCATTTCTGTGCTCGTGATCCGTGCAGGAATGCGCAGCAACAAAGTGGCGCGCATTGGCTTTGGCGCCGGGCTTCGCTTGAAAAACAACATTGCCATTGACCTTGCTTCTGAGTGGCACCCAAGCCTGGGCCTTACGCCTTCTGCAATGATTTCCTGGCGGAAAAAAGCAACAACTAAATGACCTTTTCCAGCACTCCCATCCCAGACCTAATCGTTTTTGAACCCTCGGTTTTCCGCGACGAGCGCGGCTATTTTTTTGAAAGTTACAACCAGAAGGTTTGGGCAGAAGCAGGCGTTCACACCGCGTTTGTGCAAGATAACCAAGCCCGATCCACACGCGGTGTACTTCGCGGATTGCACTACCAGGTAGGAGAAATGGCTCAGGCTAAACTCGTGCGCGTCGTTGAAGGCGAAGTGCTGGACGTGGCCGTGGATCTGCGCGAAGGCTCTCCTACGCTTGGGCAATGGTATAGCATTCGATTGAGCGCGGAGAACAAGCGTCAACTCTTGGTGCCGCGCGGTTTTGCTCACGGCTATTTGGTGTTGAGCGATACGGCGGAGTTTGCCTATAAGTGCGATAATTTCTACTCCAAAGCCCACGAAGGCGGGGTTCGCTTTGACGATCCTGTTCTTGGGATTGAATGGGGATTTGACCTAGGGGAAGTGCTGGTCTCGGAAAAGGATTTGGCGTTGCCTGATTTTGTGGGAAGGCGGAGGTGATCCCCATTTCAGGTGCTGTCTCACTAGCGCATAAAACCACTACCTTTATTAAAAATCTACTTTATGAAACCAATTCATATCTCATTTTTGCTGCTTTTGGGCAGCGTAATGGTTGGATGCTCTCGTTGTTGTGACGAAGAAATCCCTTTCCTAAGCACGGAAACCCTGCGTTCGCACATTCCCTATACCCGTGGCGAAGTTATTGTATTCTTAAAAAATGGCCTCGATAGCATTCCTATGGAAGTGGCTGCCGACCAGTTGGATTCCAGCGGTTTTGGCGACCCTGTGTATGGTGGTTGCCACTTGTACAACATAGAATTCCGCGAGGTTCATTTGATTGGTACCAATTCAAATCTGGGATTTAATATCCGGTTGTACGGAGACCGTGATTCTATTGTTGATATCGGGAATTACACTTCTGCCAATCTGCTCATTGACAGCTCGGGTCATTTTCTTTGCAGAGTTCCGTTTAATGGAGGTTTCGAAGATTTGATTTGTGTTGACTCATTCGCGGTCTCCGGGAAGATTTGTTATAATGTGATCCGGCACATCGAACGCTCCTCCAATGACACGCTATTCTACGCTCCGGAGTTCGGTATCCTTAAAGTTTGTAAACAAGGGGGAGAACGTTTGGAGCGGCTCTGGTGAACGAACCCGGACAATGTGTTAGAAATAAAACTGGGGATAGATATCAAACCAGCGCATTACAACCTTACTTTTGTAAAAAATTAAACTGCCTTATGCAAGCCGCCGCCGCTTACGAAATTAGAAAAACGTCCAAAAAAATCATTGTCACCCTTGACCGTGAAATGGTGGATGAACAGCGTTTGACCGATTGGCTGAATTTCTTGCGGTTGGAACACCTCATCCAAAAAGCCGATTTTGGGGCTGAGGTGGAGCGGATGGGCGAAGAAATGCTCAGTGCTTGGTGGGAAAAAAACAAAACCCGATTCATCCCTGCACATGAGTTATGACTCCCGTGGTGCCCGATTCCAATGTTTTGTATGCTTGCTTGCGAAGAGCAAACTCTAAGGCCCGTCGTATTCTCCTGACCCGAAACGACCTAGTTTTTTACACACCTAATTTTCTGGTTTCCGAACTTTTCACTCATGGCCAAAGGCTTCGAGAAAAATCCAACTTGTCCGATGAGGAGTTCATTGAACTGTTTGACCGTTTGGTACGGAAGCTGTACTTCGTAAACGAGGAGACGCTTGATACGGCCAATCTGATTCAAGCCTATCGCCTCTGCAACGACATTGATCCTAAAGACACGCTCTTAGTTGCGCTTGCGTTTTATATGATGCCTTGCTTTGGATACGCGGCCACATGATTTTGCGTACCCAAATCAAAAATACACAATTCATGGTATTGTTTTTAAAACTTTTTGATTATTAAATTTGTACCTCTTAAATTATACAGTTTGGATG
>JANMME010000959.1:0-7632 GCA_031373015.1 Saprospiraceae bacterium | reverse complement strand
CAACTCGCGGTTTTCCGAATCTTCAATATTTCTTAGTTCCTCTTGCTTCTTGTAATCTTCATATTGTTGTTTTTGCATTGCAAGTGCATCCTGAGCAACATCGGCACTACGTTTGGATTCGTTTGCACTCCTTTCTGTTATTGCTAAATTTTGGCAAGTTTGATATAAGGCATAAAAGGAAAGTGCCAATGGCAATATTAGTGAAACTTTATTTAATGAAATTTTTTGGATAACTCCAACGATTTTAGTTCTCCAAGTTCGCTTAGCCATTTCGTATTTATTTAATCTGTAAATTATGAATCATGCTTGAAGGTTGGTTTGTTTGAACTTGAACCCACAAATTCATTTGAATTTGTCTTGCCAGTATTTAATAGCACACTATCCAATGTGGCTGACCCTGTCACATCATTCAAAACACCATATGGGCTTAACCAACTTTCGTAATTCTCCTTTTTTATCTTCGTTTCACTGTCGGTTCCAGCCATACGTTTTAAATCGCTTAAATCAGAGGTAAAGTCAGGCTTATATTGATTTTCAAAACTTTTAATAACTTGTTGCGTATGTTGAAGGATGCTTTCTTCAACAGGATTGAAATTTCGTTTTTCCTTGTTACATTGTTTAAGAATGTTGAGAGAAATTACTTTCATCGTTTCGACTGTACTTTTTGCAAGTATTTCCAGTTCTTTTTGTTTTACAGCATCCTCTTTTTCCATATCTTTTAATTGTATCATTAGTTTATTAGATTTTGATCTATCACTGATAATTATGCCATAGTATGTAACTCCAATACCAATTAAAATCGAGCTTAATCCAGTTAAAGTAACTTTCCAATATTCGTCTGTGGTAAGGAATATTGGTATAATCAGCAAAAGGCCAATAGATATAGGTATATAAAAATATGGATTCCTTAAATCCTCAATAAATTGATCTACTATGCTTTTTTCGTTTCCTTCATTTGTCATTTTCAAGTACAATTAAGTGTTAGCAAACTCAAATGTACTTCACCGTAATCAAATTACAAAAGTTTTTTAGGGTTAAACCTTTCAGCACCAATATTCGTCAACTGCCATGCACATTGCTCTCTCAAATGGGTCTGATTGAAAGCCCCTACGGTTGATTTTCCAGCAAAATTCATTCAGATAGTTTTGAAGATACTCCTTTGCTACCGAATGGTGGACACCTGCTGTCATTTTCCTTGCATTGCTGATTACGGTATGAACCCAAGGCCGTTTGTCCATTGCTTGCTTTGGAGGAACTATCATTTGATTCACCTTAGCAATAACTTTGCCCAAACCCGACCATACACAAGACCTTTTTCAAATCCGCAAAATTTTGAACTTCAAACCCAGCATTTATCCCTAATTTTGTAAAAAATTTCGATTATGTACTTAGATCCCGCAGTCCTCGAACCAATCCTTGACAATCCGCGCATGCCGGAGCTGCTTCAGGAATTGCAAGCCTGCTGGAAAAATGAGCAACTGCACCGAGCCGCCTTTTATGAGAAAATACAGCCCGGCGACAAGTGGGAATTCATCAATGGGAAAATAATCATGCACTCTCCAGCCAAAGAAAAACACACCGAAGCCCGCCAACGCCTGAGTTATCTGCTCCAAACATTTGTTTCGCTCCACCCTACCGGAGTCGTTCGCGACGAAACCACTTTGGTAGCGCTCCAGCGCAATGACTACCTGCCTGACATTGTTTATTTTTCAAGCGAAAAATCCCGCTTTTTTGAGCCGGATACCTGGAAATATCCCGCGCCCGATTTTGTCGTAGAGGTATTGAGCGACAGCACCGAGAGCACGGACAGGGGCATTAAAAAGGAAGATTATGCCGCCAATGGCACACAAGAATATTGGCTCATAGACCCGGACAAACAAGCGGTGGAGCAGTATCTTTTAGATGAAAAAACAAGCGAATTCTGGCTTTATTCTAAAAAGACAGCCCAAGATGAAATAGAAAGCCAAGTAATAGCAAGGATGAAAATCCCAGTAGCAGCCATTTTTGACGAGCAGTCTAAAATGGGGGTAGTGCGTCGGTGGCTGAGAGTGAGCATTAGTGTGTAAATTTGCGTGAAAGTTGTGAGAACATGGCTAAAGATCTCTATCATGAACACGTCCCAGAGGCGCTCATCAAAGACGGCTGGGCGATTACTTCAGACCCCTACATCATCGAGACAGAGAATGTAGACTACGAAGTTGACTTGGGCGCAGAGAAAATCATTGCCGCAGAAAAAGGGCAGGAGAAAATAGCCGTTGAGGTCAAAAGCTTTGTCGGATCTTCTTTTGTTTACGAGTTTCATCGAGTACTGGGACAGTTTCTCAACTACTCCATTGGGATAGATGACTTTGAGGGAGACCGAATTCTGTTTGTAGCTGTCCCTATAAAAGTTTATGAAGAGTCTTTTCACCTCTCATTTGTAAAAAAAGCCATCCGGCGGGTCAAAATGAAAATACTTGTTTTTGACCCTGCTACAAAAAGCGTTGTCCTATGGAAGATAAAATAAAAAAGTACCAGTCTATCCTTTTGGCTTTCCTCCAAAAGCAAGCCTCCTACCGGGTAGCGAACGCCGATTTACAAAATCAAGTCATCGCCGATACTGAGCGCAACCATTTTCAGTTGGTACGTGTCGGCTGGCGGAAAAACAGGTTTGTCCATGCCTGTCCTTTCCATTTTGACATTCAGGATGGGAAAATCTGGATACAACAAAACCGCACCGATGTGGAAGTTGCAGAGGAACTAGCCGAAATGGGCGTTCCTGCTTCCGATATTGTTATCGGGTTCCTTCCTGCCGAAGTTCGAGCGATGTCAGGGTTTGCTACTGCGTGAAAAAAAATTGTTTTTCTCCCCCCTCACCATACTTTCCACAACACCCGCATACTCCAAAAAACCACCGTCACCCCCACCAGCACAAACATCAGCCTAGCAGGCAACTTCCCCGCCAACCTTGCACTAAACGGCGCGGCCACCACACCGCCAATGATCAGCCCGGCAATGACCAGCCAGTGCGACAACCCGATCAGCGAAAAGAACGTGACCGCACTGGCAAACGTCACAAAAAACTCCGTGAGGCTCACCGTGCCAATGACGTACTGAGGCGTTTTGCCCTTGGCAATCAAGGTGCTCGTCACCAACGGCCCCCAACCGCCGCCGCCGAACGAGTCGAGGAAGCCGCCCGCAGCCGCCAACCATCCCAGATGCCGCGCCCGGCGCTTTTTGGCTTTGACAAACGCCCGGCTCAAAATGCGCAGGCCCAACAGCAGGGTGTACACTGCTAGCGCGGGTTTTAGGTAAGCCGCGTAGGCATCGCCGACCTTAGAAAGCAGTGCTGCCCCTGCAATCGCACCGAGGATACCTGGCACCAAAAGGGCGCGAAACAAGCGACCATTCACGTTGCCAAATCGGTAGTGCGAGTAGCCCGAAGCTCCGGCCGAAAACACTTCCGCCGTGTGGATGCTCGAACTAACTGCTGAAAGCGGCACTCCTGCGCCCATCAAAAAAATCTGTGTCATTACCCCGTATCCCATGCCCAACAATCCATCGGCCAACTGCGCCATAAAGCCCACGCCAATGAAAACCCAGAATTGCCCGTCAATGCTGCCAACCAAATCCGGCCAGGTCTGCGTGGGGAAATAGAATGATACTACGTTGAAAATCAAGGATAAACCGAAGGCCGCGAATGCCGCCGTCGCGATGCGCCGCCATTTGCGGTCGCGGATTTGATCCAGGTTTTGGTGGGGCATTACAGTGGCCAACACTTCCTCGCCCGCGGCAAGTGAGGCTGTGAGCGCATTGAGCGTTCGCACTTTTTCGGAGAAATCGCCATCGAGTCGTTCTCGAATGTAAGGCATGTTTTGTAGCAACTCGTTCAGTTCGTCCGGCAAGGCATCGTTCAGGGTTTCCTTCAATCGCTTGGCGATAGTGGGCGATTTGCCATTGGTGGAGATGGCTATTTTCAGGTCGCCTTTTTGGACGATGGAGCCCAGGTAAAAATCGCATTCAGCAGGGGCGTCGGCCACATTGACAAGGATACGGCGCTCATGCGCCAACCGGCGGATCTCGCGGTGCAGGCCCGGGTCGTCTGTCGCGCAGACGACGAGTTGTTTCCCCTCCAAATCTGAGGGTTCAAAAACGCGTTCTGAGAGCAGCACATTCGGGTAATCGGCCACAAATTCACGTAATTCCACTCGAATTTCGCGACCTACGAGCATGATCTTAGCCTGTGGGCTGTTGCTCAGCAAGGCCGACAATTTTTCCAGACCGACATTGCCACCACCGACCACGAGCGTGTTCAGGTGCTCGAGTTTTAGGAAAATGGGGAAGAGGTTGTTTCCTTTGGTGAAATTCTCGTTCATGATGTGTTTTGTTGATGGGAATCATATAGATGGAACACGGATGAAACGGATTAGACACGGATTTTCAACCATTTGCCCTTTAAATCCGTGCCTAATCCGTGTCATCCGTGTTCCATTGATCAATCATGAAAATTCGTCCCCTGCGTCGTCGCTTTCACGTATTCCTTGCGAATAACGAAATCGCCGAAACGTTCGCTCCGTTGTCGTTCTCGGGCATAATGCGCCAGAATCGGTTCCAATTCGCTCAAAATGGCCGCTTCGTTTAGCATTTCCTTGTACAGTTTGTTCAATCGCTCGCCGTTGTGGGCTCCGCCGAGATAGAGATTGTAGTAGCCCGGCGACTTGCCAACAAATCCAATTTCGGCCAGATACGGTCGCCCACAGCCATTGGGACAGCCGGTCATCCGTATGTTAATCGCCTCGCTTTCAAGTCCTTGTGCCCGAATGAGCAAATCTATTTTATCAATCAAAGCGGGCAAATACCGTTCTGCTTCGGCAAATGCTTGCGAGCAGGTGTTGAGCGCCACACAAGCGATGGAGTTTTGCCGCAAAGCCGTTTGCCGGTGGGTAGCCGCCAGAATGCCGTGCTTATCTAAAATAGCTTCGACGATGGGGCGTTTTTGGGCTGATATATTGCCGATAACCAGATTTTGGTTCCCTGTTAATCTGAAATCGCCGTCATGCACCAGTGCCAGCATTCTCAAGGTGGTTTTCAAGGGGAAATCAGGGGTATCCGCCACGCGCCCGCCCTCGATAAAAAGCCCGAGATTGAACCGCCCGTCGTAGGTTTTGGTCCAGCCCAGTGGATCACCCGAGTGGACAAATTTGTAGGGTTTGGCTTCTTGGAAAACTACCCCCGAGCGACGTTCCACCTCCGCCTTAAATGCCTCCAAGCCCATGCGCTCCACTGTGTATTTCAGGCGGCTGAACTTTCTGTTTTCGCGGTTGCCATTGTCCCGCTGTGTGGTGATGATGGCTTCACAAACTTTCACAACATCTTGTTTGTCAATATATGCGAGCATATCCGCCAAACGAGGGAAAGTCTCTGGCATGCCGAAGGTCATGCCCAGTCCGCCGCCTGCAGCGAGGTTAAAACCAATCAGTTCGCCGTCTTTTTCGATGGCAATCAGCCCGATGTCGTTGGCAAAAATGTCGGTGTCGTTTTGGGGTGGAACGGCGAGTGCGATTTTGAATTTTCGGGGCAAATAGGTTTTGCCGTAAATCGGTTCTGAATCAGTTGAGGGTTGAGATTGTTGATCTGTTGAAGTTTTGAAGGGTTGAGATTCGTCTACGGGTTGTCCATCAAGGAATATCTCGTAATAAGCCGTTGTTTGAGGTGTAAAGGCCGCACTGATATCTTTGGCCACCTGATACACAGCCGCATGAACACGGCTTTCGTCAGGGTTTGGGCTGCACATCACGTTGCGATTTACGTCGCCACAGCCGGCAATACTATCCAACAGGACTTCATTGAAGCCTTGAATGGTGGCTTTGAGTTGGCGTTTTTTGATGCCATGCAATTGGAAAGCCTGGCGCGTCGTGAGTTTGAGCGTCCCGTTCCCGTATTTATCGGCAAGTTCGTCCATACGCAGCCATTGGGTAGGCGTGGCCACACCACCGGGTACTCGCACCCGGATCATAAGCGAGTACAAAGGCTCCAGTTTTTGCGC
Source organism: Saprospiraceae bacterium (assembly GCA_031373015.1). Classification (GTDB taxonomy): domain Bacteria; phylum Bacteroidota; class Bacteroidia; order Chitinophagales; family Saprospiraceae; genus M3007. Next base: position 1,607 of record JANMME010000959.1, on the reverse strand, counting down.
CTTGCGTTCGCTGTCGAGGTCTCGGTCCGTCTGCTGGTACGAACCGTGGAACTTGATCAGGTTCGTGTCGTCAGGATAGAGCGCGCCTGTGATGCGATTTTCGAGGCTCTGCACGAGGGTGCCGCGCAGGTAATTGCTCTTTTCTTTGATGATTTCGACCTCGGACAATTTTTTTTCGGACATGGTGTGTTGAGAGGGTTGAGAAGGTTGAGGGTTGAGGGATAGACCAATGATCTCAATCTGGGCTAATAAAATATCGTCCCAGTCCAATGGCCACGCTTACCCCTATCCAAGCCATTAAATTCACTTTGAAATATTGCAAGGCTGTCAACGAAATCACCACCCAAGTCAGGGCAACCCACTGAATTTCAGGCAGATGAGGGGCAATGACCGCCTGACCAAGATACAAGCACAGGCTCAAAATCACCCCTGCGACGGCAGCGGTAGCGTATTGCAAAATTGATTTCACCGCCGGGTTGGCATGGCTGCGTTCTATGAGCGGTGCTCCTGCAAAAATGAACAAGAAAGAAGGCAAAAACGTGTACCAAACCGTAACCGCCAGGCCCAAGGTCGCGGCTGCGAGTGACCCGCCGAAAGCGTTATGCCCTGCCATAAACCCCACATAAGCCAGCACAATGATGAGCGGGCCAGGCGTGGTTTCTCCCAGTGCGAGGCCGTCAAGCATCTCTGGACGGCTAAGCCAGCCGAATTGCTCGACGCTTACTTGGGCGACATAAGGTAGTACGGCGTATGCCCCTCCAAAAGTCACAAAAGCAGCTTGGGTAAAGAACAGGGATAGTTTTTTCCAAAAATCAACGTTGGGCGCAAAGGCCGCTAACAGCAGATATGGAACTGCCCAGAGCAAGGCGGCTACGCTAATTTGTCGCACCAAACGTCCTGCAGACCAGCCAATTCCAGCCACAACGGTATTGTGGTTGATAAGGTAGGCGGATTCCATGTCGTCGGCTGCTGATTCTGTGCTAAACCTTCTAAGTCTTTGAGACTTGGAAGGTTTAAACGAGACCGCCACGCCAATCAAGATCGCCCCCACAATAATCGCCGGAAACGGCACATTCAAAAAGTAGATCGCCCCAAAAGCGGCCACCGCCACTGCATAATGCAGCGGTGTTTGCAGCGATTTCTTCCCGATTTTTATAATCGCCCCAACTACGACAGCCACCACCGCAGGCTTCAAAAACTCAAACGCCGCTTGCACTGCCGGCAGGTGTCCATAAGTGACGTACAACACGCTCAATCCCCATAAAATAACCGCCGAGGGCAGCACGAAAAGGATACCCGCTGCCAATCCGCCTCGTACACCATGAAGCATCCAACCCGTATAAGTGGCCAATTGCTGCGCTTCCGGGCCTGGTAACAACATGCAGTAATTCAGTGCATGCAAGAATTTTGAATTACTGATCCACCGCTTTTTATCCACCAAATGGTCATGCAAAATGGCGATTTGTCCTGCGGGTCCGCCAAAGCCAATAAACCCCAGCCGAAGCCAGAAGCCGAGGGCTTCGCGGAAAGTGGGGGTAGGTGGCGGAGTGAGTGGTTGCATGGTCTGTATTACGGAACGCTGTTCCGTAGTTTGCCGGAACAGCGTT
>JANMME010000943.1:0-2016 GCA_031373015.1 Saprospiraceae bacterium | reverse complement strand
CCCGATGGATGCTGCGCCCGGTCAGTTTGAGGTGCTGGATTGTCGCTCCCGATTGGTGACGCTCTCTGGGGCTGCCCCCATCTGGGAAGCGGCATGGTCGCTTCCAACAGCACAGGTGGATATTAACCAGATTGGACGGTCCAAGGGTGCAGGTGGCGCTTACCTGCGCTGCGGAGATGGCCTGCAGCTTGGCTGGGATGGCCTGCAAAACGGCCCGTTGGTACTGCCAGAACAAAACTGGTTGCTGGAGCCTGGCAGCATTTTTCTGGACGGCATCAGTGCAGGCAAAGCGCAGGCGGAACAACATTGGCAATTGTGGGAAAACACCAAAAAGAATCAAGGCAAAACATCCCGTTCCCAGGTTCATCTCTTGTTCCCGGAAACCGCGCCTTTGTACTTCTATTCCTTTCAATCCGGCCAAGAGTATTTTGGTCGGACGGCAGTCCTCGATGCCAGCACCGATAAGCCAATAGCCTCCGATGGTATGGCATTGCTTATCCAGGGTTGCTCCGCGATACAATGGCTCATCCAGGTACACGAAACGCGCAGGTTGCTAATTTCAGGATCCATCGCACCGATTTCCAGGAGGATTAACGATGACAACGCATTTTCAATAGTCCTCAGAAACGCCTTGTTCAAAGTACAGCCCGTGCAAAATATTGCGCTTACGGGCATCGTAGCATTGGGAAACTCCCTTTCATCCGGCAATTGGCAACTCAGGCTGCCCATGCGATTTGCCGCGCCCACCTTGCCTGATCCTTATGTGACAAACTTCGCGTTGCCCGACAGCGGTGTAGAACAAGAAATCAGGAGGAGTCAGTTTCTTGATGTTAGCGTGAAATGGGACACACCCGAAAACCCCGTACTCGATTTTGAGCTGACGGGCGAGATGAATCCCATCACTTATGTTTTCCGAAACTTTCAAAACGCTATAGCGGAAGAAACAACCGCCTATAATTTTGATGAAGAACCCAATAAACCGCTTATTAGGGACAAAGACAATCTGAATAGGCTAGAATCCCTCTACCGCAGATGGGCGCCCCAAAGCAACGAAACCAGTTCGCTGCTGGATGTGTCGGGCAATGCAGATCGTTGGGGCGTGGATGTTGATTTCACTCCTTTCGCGCTACAAGAAGCAGACAACCAATTCTATTCGCCAGTTCAGGTGCAGGATTTAAATGTCTTGGTACCTGGTCGCCGTGTCAGGGCTTACCTGCTTCCGCAGATTCAATGGGAGCCCCTGGTCAACATTCCAAACCCCAAGGCAGAACCAGTAGGTTTCCCGGAAGTCCTGAGATTTGAGGATGACGGTTTTGCAGCCCTCTTGGGTACCCAATCCCTTACCTTGGTGCCGACCACACCCGAGGCAGTGACCGACTTTACCTTGGCACAATTCAATGATCCATCTATTGAGCCAGACGAGCGCATCGTTGCGGCTCGGTTTACCCTTCCATTTGGGATGTTGGCCGCGGCACGTTTTGCAGCGGTTCCACCCATTGATCCATTTGTGCCAAACCGCTGGGATGAGTTGGAATTCAATCAGCCCGCATTTTCCCTTGGCCCAAGGCAAGATATCCCTGTACTGAGCGGCGGTCTGCAAATACAGGCCCGTTCTCATTTAAAAAATAACGATAAATTATCCCCCTACTTTGAAGGTCTAACCATGCAGTTGACCAATGGAAGTGGTTATAACCCCAAAAAAAAGCAATGGGAGACTGCTAGTGCCCTTGGAGAAGAAGTGACTTTCACATTCAATAACGTAATGGGGCCTCGCAGCCATGATGCAAAAGTTCCATTAGAGCGCTATGATTTCGCAGGATACGGCGCGAGCGTATTCAGCCGTTGGGAAAACCTCGACGCCAATGTAGCGGATGTGAGCCAAGCCTTTTTTAACGTCATGGTGGGGCGCACGGCACTGGAAGTGGTTCAGATCAAAAGCATCTTGTTCCCCTGCATGGCCTGTGTGGTGCGAACCATCACCATCGAACGCAAAGGAAACGCCATCGTGACGAGGTT
>JANMME010000934.1:0-3347 GCA_031373015.1 Saprospiraceae bacterium | reverse complement strand
AATACCGCGATGCCAAGAAAAAGTTCTTTGACGATTTGCCCAAAACGGCTTTTGCGCTCACCAACGCCGATGATAAAAACGGCGTGTTGATGTTGCAAAATACCCGGGCTCAGAAAGCCACCTACGGCTTGAAGACCCCTGCTGATTTCAAGGCCAAAATCATCGAAAACAGCCTCGAAGGGCTGCATTTGGAATTGGATGGGGCACAAATTCATGCGCGGATGATCGGAGAGTTTAATGCTTACAATCTCGCGGCGGCTTATGGTGTGGCGACGTTGCTCGAATCCAAACCTCGTAGGTTTTCAAAACCTACGAGGTTTACTGGACGCGACGAAATCCTCACGGCCCTCAGCAATCTCCCTGGCGCAGAAGGCCGCTTCGATTACATCAACCACCCTTCAAAACCCGGTTGCATCGGCATCGTAGACTACGCCCACACCCCCGATGCGCTTGAAAAAGTGTTGGAAACCATCGCCAAATTGAAAAAGAAATCCTCCCGCGTCATTACCGTGACCGGCGCAGGTGGCGACCGCGACAAGGCCAAACGGCCCATCATGGCCCAAGTGTCGGCCCGGCTCAGCGACCAACTCATCCTGACCAGCGACAACCCCAGAACCGAAGACCCGGCAGCGATCTTAAAAGACATGGAAGCCGGATTAGACGCAGAAGGCTTGAAAAAAACGCTCACGATCCAAGACCGCGAGCAAGCGATCAAAACGGCTATCCGGCTTGCCGGCCCGAACGATGTGATCCTCGTAGCAGGCAAAGGCCATGAGAAGTATCAGGACATTCAAGGGGTGAAATACCCGTTCGACGATAAAGAAATGCTTTTTAGAATGATGAATGATGAACGATGATCGATGAATGGAAGTATCCGCGAACATCTGCGCTAACCCGCGCAATCCGCGTTTCAGATAAAATAGTGGAGGGACTACTATTTTGATTTTGAGCAGGTTATGGGGCGATGCAACATCGCCCCACAACCAATTTTGAACAAGGTTCAACTTCCCTAAAGTTTTAAACTTTCGGGAAGTTAAATACTTGAAAATCAATTTTTTAATTCAAAAATTTAAACCATGATGTATCTATTTCTTGCCAATCTTGGAATGTCCGAATTGATTTTGATATTCCTCGTGCTGATATCACCAGTCTTATTAATTGGTTACATCATTAGAAAAGACAGGGCCAGAAAGAAGAATCAATGAATTCCTAAATATCCCAATATCCAAATATCGAATTTACAACCATGCTTGTCCACCTATTTGAATATCTAAAAGAACATTACGACCTGCCGGGAGCGGGCCTGTTCAAGTTCATCTCGTTCCGGGCTGGAGTGGCAATGCTTTTGTCGCTGCTCATTTCGATGATCATTGGCAAACGCATCATTGACTGGTTGCGAAGTTCGCAGATCGGAGAGACCGTGCGCGACCTGGGCCTTGCGGGCCAAACCTCTAAAGCCGGCACTCCCACCATGGGCGGCATCATCATTGTGGCGGCCACACTGATTCCATGTTTGTTGTTGGCGCGGCTTGACAATGTGTATATCCTGCTGATGCTTTTCAGTACGGTGTGGATGTTCGCCATCGGGTTCTTGGACGACTATATCAAGGTTTTCAAAAAGGATAAAGCGGGCCTGAAAAGCAAGTTCAAAATCATGGGGCAGGTGGGATTGGGCTTGATTGTAGGCATTACGATGTTGGTGAACGACGAAGTGGTGGTGCGCATGGAACCTGAAGTGGCAACACAAAAAGGGTACAAAGTCATGGAATCCCTTTTTGTGAAAGATCCTTCTGCACCAAACACATATAAGGAAATGGTGTACGTAAAAGCGCCAATCACAAACGTGCCGTTTTTCAAAAACAACGAACTGGATTACTCTCGCTTCTTGTGGTTTTTGGGCGACAATGCACGCGATCTGAGCTCCATATTCTTTGTCATTATGGTCATTATAGTCATTACGGCAGTGAGCAACGGAGCAAATCTGACAGATGGTTTGGATGGGCAAGCGGCAGGCGTTTCGGCGATTGTGATTGCCGCGCTGGGGATGTTGGCTTATTTGAGTGGCAACTCGGTTGCCGCAGATTTTTTGAAGATATTTTATATCCCGTACAGCAGCGAACTAGTGATCTTTTCTGCCTGCTTGTTGGGTGGATGCATTGGATTTTTATGGTACAACGTGTTCCCTGCCAGGGTCTTTATGGGCGATACGGGAAGTTTGACCTTAGGAGGAATCATTGCGGCCTTGGCAATAGTGACCCGCAAGGAATTATTGATTCCCGTGTTGTGCGGCGTGTTTTTGGTGGAGAACCTATCAGTGATTATTCAGGTGTGGTATTTCAAATACACTAAACGGAAATACGGTGAGGGCAGGCGGGTGTTTTTGATGGCACCGCTGCACCACCATTATCAAAAGAAAGGCTATCACGAGGTTACCATTTCTGTGCGTTTCTGGATTGTGCAGATTCTGTTGGCAGTGGCAACGATTATTACTTTGAAAATTCGATAAGAACACCGAGAAAACCGAATACGCCGACACCACCGAAAGGTTGAAAATCCGGTGGTGTCAGTGGTATCAGTCTAATCGGTGTTCTTCAACTAACATGAAAAAACGACTCGTCATATTAGGCTCCGGTGAATCCGGCACAGGTGCGGCCCTTTTGGCCCAACACCTTGGCTACGACGTGTTCGTATCGGATAAAGGCGCGATTAAAGCCGAATTCCAAACAGCGCTGAACGCAGCCGGTATCGCCTGGGAAGAAAACCAGCACACGCTCGATAAAATATTGAATGCTAATGAGATCATCAAAAGCCCCGGTATCCCGGAAAAGAGCGAGGTGATGAAGGCCGTGCGCGAAAAAGGCATCAACGTGATCGGGGAAATTGAATTTGGATACCGGCACGCCGGCAATTGCCAGATCGTCGCGATCACGGGCTCAAATGGCAAAACGACAACGACTGAGCTGACTTACCACCTTTTGAAAACCGCCGGACTGGATGTGCACAAAGGCGGAAATGTGGGGAATTCGTTTGCACGTATGGCGCTCGAGGATATAATAAACCGCAGAGGCGCGGAGGCGCAGAGGATTTTCGTGCTGGAGATTTCAAGTTTTCAACTCGATGATATTCAACAGTTTCGGCCTAAAATAGCGATGTTGCTGAACATCACACCGGATCATTTGGATCGCTATGATTACAAATTGGAAAACTACACGGCCTCAAAATTTAGAGTGACTATGAATCAGGGCCGTGGCGATAAGTTCATTTACAATGGGTTTGACCCAATCGTAGCAAGTGGTCTGACGACTCAAAGTCGTCCGACCACTAAGAACAGTTCATCTATTGGTCAG
>JANMME010000912.1:0-5958 GCA_031373015.1 Saprospiraceae bacterium | reverse complement strand
TTGACCACATAACCCCGATTGGTTTCCATGATTTTGGAGATCGTCGGCGCATACGTGGAAGGACGGCCAATGCCGAGTTCTTCCAGTTTTTTGACCAAACCAGCCTCCGTGTACCGGGCGGGCGGGCGGGTGAATTTTTCGGTGGCCGTCATGTCGTCCAAATCCAATTTCTGGCCTTTGGCGAGCGGTGGGAGCATATCTTTTGTATCCTCGTCCTCATCATCGGTGCTTTCGATATACACTTTAAGAAAGCCGTCAAACTTCAACACCTCGCCTTCTGCCACCAATTTGGCGCCCGGTTGAGTGCTGATATTAATGTCCACCACCGTCTTTTCCAACTCGGCATCGGCCATTTGCGAAGCCATGGTGCGTTTCCAAATAAGTTCGTAAAGGCGCTGCTCGTCGCGGTTGCCGCTCACATTTTGCCTTTCAAAATAGGTGGGGCGGATGGCTTCGTGGGCTTCTTGGGCGGATTCGTTTTTGGTTTTGTATTGGCGGCGTTGGTGGTAATTTTTGCCGTATTGCTTCAGAATTTCGGCTTCCGTAGCTTGCAGGGCAGTTTCGGAAAGGCTTGTGGAGTCCGTACGCATGTAGGTGATAAAACCCTCTTCATAAAGTTTTTGCGCTACCGACATGGTGCGGTTGACCGAGAAGCCGATTTTGCGGCTGGCCTCTTGTTGCAAGGTCGAAGTGGTAAATGGCGGCGCAGGTTTGCGGCGCGTAGGCTTTACTTCGATACTGGAGACCGAATAATTCGCCCCCACACATTTTTGCAAAAAGGCTTCTGCTCCGGCCGGATCTTCATACCGGATCGGACTTTCGGCCTTGAAGGTCACGGTTTTGCCCTGTGCATTTTTGGCAAAAAACTGCGCCACGATTTTGAAATAGGGCGTGATATTGAAGGCCTGAATCTCTCTTTCCCGTTCCACCACAAGTTTTACTGTGACGGATTGTACACGGCCGGCAGAGAGCTGGCCTTTCACTTTCTTCCACAGAAGCCCACTCAATTCCCAGCCCACGAGGCGGTCGAGCACCCTTCGGGCTTGCTGTGCGTTCACGGTGTTCATGTCGACCGTGCGGGGAGTAAGTACTGCCTTTTGGATGGCGTTTTTGGTGATTTCGTGGAACACGATACGCTTGGTAACGCGGGGGTCGAGACCCAACACTTCGCATAAATGCCAAGAGATGGCTTCGCCCTCGCGGTCTTCGTCCGTAGCGAGCCAAACTTCGCTCACGCGGGCTGCAGCTTCCTTCAACTCTTTGACAGTCCTGTACTTATCAGAGGGAATAACGTATTTGGGCAGATAGCCATTGTTCACATCTACCCCAAGGTCGTTGCCTTTTTCGAGATCGCGGATGTGGCCGTAAGAGGACTTCACCGTGAAGTCTTCGCCTAGGAATTTTTCGATGGTCTTCGCTTTTGCGGGCGACTCAACAATAAGGAGTTTTTTTGACATAAAGGACTTTTGGTCGTTGACTAGTGACCGTTGACTTTTGACTGTTGGCCGTTGACTTTTGACTATTGGCCGTTGACTTTTGACCATTGAATATTGACTTTTAGTTGCTTGCTGTCAATGGTCAATGGTTAAAAGTCAACAGTCAACGGTCGTTTTGAGCGGCAAAAGTAATGGTAATTTAAGGTTTGCGCCGTTTTGGAGTTTTTTGTGCAACCCTCCGAGGCTTGTTCTGTCCTTTTGCTCAAACTTTTCACCAACAAAAATTTAAGCTATGAAACGCAATTTCCTTGGTTTTTTACCTGCCGTAGTCCTAAGCACAATGGGTTTATTATTCCCCTTTTGCCTTGCAGCGCAAAGTTCAACGGTTACCCGTTCCCTTTCTTCCTTTGACAAAATCGGCATTTCAGGCGGTTTTGACGTCGTTTATTTAAAACAAGGCGATGCCGAAAGTGTGACCCTTGATGTAAACGGCATTGACCCCGACAACATCGTAACCGAAGTGAATAATGGTGCGCTCAATATCAAAACCAAAAAAGGCAATTACTCCAACTATAAAGCCAAAATCACCGTCACTTACCGCAATATTAAAAGCGTAGCCAACAGCGGTTCGAGCGATATTGAAACACTTTCTCCCATAAAAGGCAGCGAATTCAAATTTGCCTCCAGTGGTTCCGGCGATTTTAAGGGCGAACTCGACGTAAAAGACCTGGACATCGCCATCTCTGGAAGTAGCGACATGACACTGACGGGCAATGCAGATGTTCAGGAAATCGCCATTTCGGGTTCGGGTGATGTAAACGCCTCAGCCCTCAAAGGCTCAGCAGCCGATATAGCCATTTCAGGCTCGGGCGATGTGCGCCTGGGCGTTTCGGGCAAGATAAAAACGGCTGTTTCAGGATCAGGGACGGTGACGAATCAATAAGAGGTTATTTGGCCGGGCTGATGGGACACGGATGAGACACGGATTTTATTCATATAGCAGAAAAATCCGCGTCCCATCCGCGTCATCCGTGTTCCATACCTATGTTTTCCTACCTTCGCCCCCAATGGAAAACCGACTTTCTCCCACTGAATTTCTCGCTGAACGCGCTGACCGAGTGGTACTTGATGTACGCTCGCCGGCTGAGTATGCTCATGGGTACATTCCAAACGCCCTAAGTTTCCCACTTTTTAGCGATGAAGAACGGGCAGCCGTAGGCACGATGTACAAGCAAGTGGGGAAGGACGAAGCCATGGAACTGGGTTTGCGCTTCGTGGGGCCTAAGATGGAGCAGTTTGTGAAGCAAGCCAAATTGCTGGCGCCACATCGGCGCTTGGCCATACACTGCTGGCGCGGCGGCCAACGGAGCGGCAGCATGGCATGGCTTTTTAGGCAGGCGGGCTTTGACGTGGTGACACTTGAAGGGGGGTACAAAGCCTACCGACACCTTGTGTTGCAGGGTTTGGAAAAGGCAGATTTGAATCTGGTCGTGCTGGGTGGCCGGACGGGTTCAGGGAAAACTAAAATCCTCCATGCACTGCGCGATTTGGGCGAACAAATCATTGATTTGGAAGGACTTGCCCATCATAAAGGCTCTGCTTTCGGTTTTATCGGAGAAGCGCCACAGCCAACGGTGGAACAGTTTGAGAACGAACTTTTTGAAAGCACTTTGGCGCTCCAAACATCGCGCCGGGTGTGGGTGGAAAATGAAAGCCGCAGCATTGGCCGGATTTATATTCCCCAAGGCTTTTTTTCAAAAATGAAAGATTCTCCGCTCGTGAATGTGGAAATTACAGAGGAAGCACGCATCACAAACCTCTTGGCCGATTACGTGCTGAGCGATCGCAGGGAGCTCGAACAGGCGTTCCAAAAAATAGCCACCAAACTTGGCGGGCAGCACCTTAAAACCGCCCTCGAAGCGCTAGAACAAGGCGATTTTGCTGCGGCGGCTCGTATTGCACTGGTTTACTACGACAAAACCTACCAGCACGGATTGGACACAAGACCTTCGACAGATATTCGACAGCTGGAGTTTGAACACGGGGATGCGAGGGAAATTGCGCAGGTGTTGGCTCATCTGGTCTGACGACTCCAAGTCGTCTGACCAGTAAGGCGGGTATGATTCGTCAGATAACGCAGGTGTTATTCGTCAGATAACGCGAGTATTATTCGTCAGACGACTTAGAGTCGTCAGACGAAGTGAACGCTCAAAAAATCTTTTTTCTCTCATCATCTATTAGTGGTTTGTTAATCAGTCCCTCAAGATTATCCCACTCCATACATAGTTCTTGACGGATCATATCTTTATTACACAATGAGCCCTTTCGCATACCTGCCAAATCTTGGCAATTTGAATATTGCCAATCTTCTGGACGCGCTACAATTTGTGCTTCAACCGGGTTGTAAAGGATGTAGCGGAAACAAAGTAGAGAATAATCCTCCAAGCTCGACTCACTGCTCACCTGTTTGGCATCTGTGCGTTGCTGGAAAAGCGACCCCACTAAATTTTCTTGCTTTTGGATGGCTTTAGTATAACTGCTCAACATTGTTTGCAAACCTCTACTAAAAGCCTGAGTTGGCATTCTGGAATTTTCAGGATTGATAATTTTAGTTGACCGTGCATCTGCCTTGATGAGGAAATGAAAATGGTTGGGCATCAGGCAGTATGCCAAAAATTCACAAGTGGGCAGTAGATGGGTACGGATTTTCTTAAGGAAATAGAGGTAGTTTTCTTCTTTGAAAAAAATTCTTTGACGGTCGTTTCCTCGATTGTAAACATGGAAGATTTGATTTTCAATAAGGCGCATGGTAAATTTGGTTGATGAGATATTAAAAGTACGGATTTTTTCCGAAAACGTCTCATATCTGATCTAAAACATGGAATATTTTTTTTCATGGCCAACTGGTCTGACGACTCAAAGTCGTCTGACCAGTTATTCAATGTTCCTAAGATTATTCGTCAGACGACTTGAAGTCGTCAGACGAAGTGCCAAAGCCAAAATCTGAACTTTCCCCGCTAACTTTGCCTGTTCATCAGTCAACGGTCAACAGTCAACGGTCAACAGTCAACAGTCAAAGGTCAACAGTCAACAGTCAAAAAGTCCATGCACTACCATTCGCTCGGCCAAATCCCGCCCAAACGCCACACACAGTTTCGCAAACCCGATGGTTCGCTGTACCACGAAGAGTTGTTCAGTACTGAAGGGTTCAGCAACAACTACTCCTTGCTATACCATGCCAATCCGCCCACACAAATTGTGCAGGTGGGCGAGCCTTACAGTGTGGCGGCCAAAACGGTACACGACAAGCAATTGAAGCACAGGTGTTTAAGAGGTTTCCATGTTGCGCCAGAGGATGACTACCTGCATTCGCGAAAGCCTGTATTGGTGAACGCCGATTGCAAAATCATCCTCGCTGCGCCGCGCAATAGCATGGCTTATTACTATTACAAACACGCCGATGCCGACGAGGTGATCTTTATCCATGAAGGTAGCGGGAAGTTGTTGACCATGTACGGCACGTTGCCCTTTGAGTACGGTGATTACGTGGTAATCCCGCGGGGCACCACCTATCAGCTCCATTTCGACACGCCCAACAACCGCCTTCTAATTGTCGAAAGCGCCGGCCCTATCACCACTCCAAAACGCTACCGCAATGGCTTTGGCCAACTGTTGGAACATTCGCCCTTTTGCGAGCGCGATATTCGGAAACCCGTTGATTTACAAACCTTTGACCAGCGCGGCGACTTCCTTTTCTACATCAAAAAACAAGACAATATTTACCCTTATCACTACCTCAACCACCCATTCGATGTGGTGGGATGGGATGGCTATGTGTATCCTTACGCATTCAGTATCCACAATTTTGAGCCGATTACCGGGCGCGTACACCAGCCACCGCCTGTACACCAGACCTTCGACGGGCACAATTTTGTCATTTGCTCGTTTGTGCCACGCCTTTTTGACTATCACCCATTAGCCATCCCTGCGCCTTATAACCACTCCAACATTGACTCCGATGAGGTGCTGTACTATGTGGACGGCGATTTTATGAGCCGAAAACACGTGGAGCGCGGCATGATCACCCTACACCCAGGCGGCATCCCACACGGCCCACACCTGGGCACGGTAGAAAAAAGCATCGGCAAAAAAGAGACCCTTGAATTGGCGGTAATGGTGGACACTTTCCGCCCACTATTGATGACAGAGCATGCCGTTGGGATTGAAGACGGGGATTATTACCGTTCTTGGTTGCCGGAGCGCTAGTTGCTTGGGCACTAGGGAGAGGGGGGAAGCCAAGATTTTAAAATAGTTGCAGAAATACAATTCGGATTATACCAAATCCTATAAGGTTTTGAAAACCTTATAGGATTCAATTAATTGAAATACAATACATTATCTCTATAATAACCTGAAACCACCTTTTGACTCAACCCCATTTCAAGGGCGACATTTTACGAAAAAAGCGCGGAACACCTTTCGATGTCCCGCGCTTTTTTGTTTTGGGTAGTATGGTTCGACT
>JANMME010000899.1:0-7381 GCA_031373015.1 Saprospiraceae bacterium | reverse complement strand
GTAGAAAGCCCCCTACCGGTTAGTTTCGCCCCATTGCCGAAGTTGAGCGCTCCTGCAGCAATCACGGTGCCTTGAAAAGTTGTTCCGTTGTGGTTAAATGCTCCATTGATTTGCCAATACACGTTGCACAAGTTGGCGCCGTTGGTCAGCAAAATGTTGGAGCTTGGGTTGGTAGACAATGCGCCATTTATCTTGAAGATAAAGATAGCGCCTGGGTTACCCCCCCCGTCCAGCGTTAAGTTTGCGTTCAATACTGCAGCGCTGCTGATGCAGTAAATATTCGGTAAAAGCGTTTGATTATTGCCAAATGGGGTACCTAATACGATGCCGCAGGTAAGCCCGCCCAGAAAACTATATGCAACGGCCACATCTGCAGCGGCTTGTGCGGAGACAGGGTCTGCCACGTGAATGTTTCCAATGAGAAATCCAGGAGGTGTGAATGCACCTACGTTGGTGCCAATGTCGCCTGTTACACTGGTCCCTGGGTCACCATTGAAGGCCCCGGCGGCTGTAAACAAGGCAAAAGTGGAAGATGCTCCTAAGTCTGGTGCTTGCCCAAATGTAAATTTTGGTAAAAACAAGAGCGTGAGGACGACAGCATGTTTAAAGAATTTCATTTCATATCTGATTAAAATTAAGTCGTGATTGACGCGGTAAATGTCCTCGCATAAAACCGCCTAAGCATTACACAATTTTGGATAAAAATTATGTTATTCACTGATTTTAGACGCTTTAAAATACAAAAATCTGCCCTGCAAAATTGCAGGGCAGATTTAATGCTATTTTGATATTTGATTAATTCTTGTTATTAACCGCAAGGTTTTTCAATGCATTGCCAAGATCGTCCATATCATGGTTAAATTCACGCTTGAAGGACTCCCAGTCGCTTTCCGTATTATTGCCAAACGCATCCAAACGATCCTTCAAAGCCTTGTTTTTTTGTTCCAGATCATCAATGCTTTTTTCATAAGCGGCATCAAGTTTTTTTCCGGAATTTTTCATTTTTGCTTTCAATTCAGCAATGCGCATATCGTTCGCCTTCATTTTCGATTCAACATCGGCCTTAAACGCTTGCCATTCTTCAGCGGTTGCTGCCGTATGTGCCGCTACTGCATCCTGCCGCGCTTCTTTTAAATCTTGCTTTGCGTCCTGTACTTTAGCGTCTGCAGCATCTGTTTTCTGCGCAGAAGACTGACAGCTGGTAAAAGATACGGCCGCGATAAACAATGCTATGGAAGCGAGTTCTAAAATTGCTTTTTTCATTTTATTAAATTTTGATTGTGAATGAATTTTCACGATACAAAGGTGACCGTTTGAATAATAGATGCCGTTACATAATTCGATAGCGTTTTTACATAATTCACACCCTTATGATAAGATTTTTAACGTTGCAGTGTATAATCAAAAACCGTTAAAAACCAAATCTTGATCGAGCCCTAAGGGAGCTGGGGCTTTATCAAGCAGACGAATAAAACTTCTCAGTTGATAATTGAATGTAGAGGCGTTTTCCATGTTGGCCAGATGACCGGCATGTTGTATGATTTTCATCAAAGAGCCTTGAATTTTTTCATGCATCAATCGAGCTGCGGCGAGTGGCGTAATTTTATCTTCTTTTCCTACCATAATTAACACAGGAACCTCTATATCCTGCAACTTGCTGCAAGTTCCTTTGCGTTCGGATAGCGCAAACAAAGTATAGGACAGCGATTGTTTGGAGGTTTGTACAATCATGTTCCTCACGGCAGATATTTCTTCTTTCTTTGTTGTAAAAGATGCTGGCGCGAAAAGGTTTTTTATACTTTCTTCCGCATATTTTTCAACACCATTTTTATTGATGCTCTCAATTGCCTTCATGCGTTTTTCTCTCATATCAGGGTTGTCGCCCAAACATTGGGTATCACTCAATACAAGGGCATCAAAATGCTCAGGAAATTTTCCAATTGCATTTAATGCTATATACCCGCCCATAGATAAACCGCACAATACTGGTTTGTCAATATTAAGCGCGTCCATAAAAAAGAGCAAGTCGTTGGCGAAAAGGTCAATAGAAAAATTTTCATCGCCCGCATCGGAGTTCCCGTGTCCACGGATGTCGTAAGCAATCACTCTGTAATCCTCCTTCAGCGCCTCCATCTGTGCGTCCCATAAGGATTTATTTAAAGGGAATCCGTGAATAAAAATGATGGTCGGAGCGTCTATTGGCCCTTCATCATTGTAACTAACCGTAAGGTTATTTACGGTTATCTTTAAGTTTTTTCCTGTGTTGCGCATAGTTATTTATTTTGGAAGCGGTTTCACCCATAAAATAAGCCCCGTAGTGCCATATTCGGTACCCGTGTACACGAGTTTCTCACCATCCGTTTTAAATTCGAGCTGGATGTTGTCTTTTTCACCTTTCCGTCGCAAGTTGAGCTGAAGGTTGCCGTTCTCTAAGGTAGTCCAGGCCCCTGTATCAACCAAAACCTGACTTTTGTCTAGATAATCGGTGGTCATTTCGGCCTTGCGTTTTGGGCTAAGACTGAGGCTGATGACGCGTCCGGGAGAAGAACTCGAACTCACACTGGCCTGATAGAATGCCTCGGTACTAATGGTAAAAGCGTTCCCTTGCTGTTCAGAATTGGGGGTTCCTAAGGCTTCTGGATGAATGGTTTGAGAATTATCTTGGAGCGGTTGGTTTTTGGTAATGCACCCAGCGATCACCAAACTCGTGAAGTAAACTAATATGAGGGTTCGCATTATATTTGAATTGAATTGTTTTTGCATGCTTTATAAAGATACCGTTTAGCGAAAACTCCGCTAAACGGCATCTTTGATTTGTTCAAGGGATTAAACAATCGGTATTGGATGGCTTACCAAGCCTTAAAGCCCAGAAATAATCTCGTGCAACTCTTCTTTTGATTTGCCCAACTTGATTTGAAGCCTTCCAAGCATCTCATCTTTCTTGCCTTCTGCAAACATGAGATCATTGTCGGTGAGTTCAGCAAACTTCTGTTTAAGTTTTCCTTTTTGCTCGTTCCAGGTTCCTTTTACTTCAGTCGTGTTCATTTTTTTTATTTTTAAATGTAAATTAATTTTTACGTTACAAAGGTGTGACTATTAGCAGGGGCAGCCTTTACAGAATTTCTGAAAGTTTTTACATGATTCACTTGTTTAGAAGAGAATGCCATTTAGTGCCGCGTCCAGGCATTAACTGGGCCCCTTTTATTAATAACCCTTCATTGTTAATTATTGGGTATAATATCAATCAGCACTGTGCGATTATAAAAACGCTCTTCCGGGAAAACATTTTCAAACGGAGACAGCTCCTCGTCCTCCCCAAATCCATAAACCTCTATCTGGACATCTTTTCTACCGGCTTTCCAGAGGCTTTTGGCAATAATGGCCTTAACGTCGTTAGCCCGGGCCAAGGAAAGTTTTTGATTGTAGGCAGCATCCCCAATAATATCCGTGTAGCCGTGAATGATGACCATCGCGCCTTTCGGGATTTTAGGTGTTATGATATCCTTGAGGTATTTTTCGTAAATATTGATGGCCTTCGATTCGTCGAACTCATAAATCACACTGTACCGCATCCCTTGCTCGTTTTCAGGTGGAGTCCAAAGCACCAGGTGCGCAGCACTTGATTTCTTTACCGTCTTGCCACTTTTTGTTTGTGCGATCATCGTCATTTTGTAGTCGCCTTCTGATCGGGTGCCCAAAATAGATTTTCCAGGCAGCCTTACTTTGTCTTGGGTATAGGGCCCAAAATTTTGCACCCTCCCGTTTTCATCTATTGTCTCTAACATCCAAGAGGAGTATGCTGCACTGCCCCCCATAACATTTACTGTAATATAGCTATCCAAGGGTGCCTCCTGTGTATCATTGATTTCTACGGGCTTCAGCGAAGCATTTGGGCCACTCTGGAATTCCATCAGCAAGGCTGGCGAATGGCTCTCGATAGACACCCTGCGGTCTCCTTCGCGCAACAGGCCGACGTCTTGTGTACTGCCCGGTTTTTCAGACGGGATTTTCGGTTTGCCCCGACCTTCGACGCTGATCCTCGAACCATCAATGCTGAATATTCCGACCAAATAGCGCTTGACAGACTCCGCCATCTGCCTACCATCTTGCGGGCCTTTTTCAGAAGACCCAACTAATTTAATGGTCGAAGAAGGGTTTTTACCCAAGCGGTCGCCCAGAATGTTCAGCACATTGTAGTAGACAATCATACCCCGCTGTGAACGGCCTGAAAGCTTTTTTGGGGCAAATACCTCCAGTTGATCTTCTTTGAAGTCGGCCACCTGATCTTTTCGGAGCATCACATACCGGCCTGGAATCTCTGTGGAGCCCAAATCGAAAAATACATAGTTGCGAAGCGGGAAGGTTTCCCTTACCCGTCGGTCTCTTGTAATGTTCCGGGGAGAGATGACAGAGAATTGAACATCAGACTCTGGCACGGGCTTTATTACTTCTACGGCTGCGGGGGCTGAAATACTACGCCCACACCCAACGATAAATACAACCGTGACTATTGCAAAGGCTGCTAATAGTTTTTGATTTTTCAATTTTGTAGCATTTAAGGGTGAAAGAATATTCACCAAACAAAGGTGTGGGGCATAAAGGCCAGGTGTCTTACACAATTTCTATTAAGCCTTGCATGATTCACACATTTTATAGAAAAAAAAGCCACCCCGAAAAATCGAGATGGCTTATAATCCTTCCATAAACCTGGTAGATTATAAAATCTACAGCGTTTAAATGCCCTTTATTTTAAACCTTACAACAAAATAATCAAAAGTATTGCGATAAGGATAATTGCTCCGGCAGAAACGTAAACACCTCCGGAAAGTTGTTTAAGGTCATGCTTTATGGAGCGGGTTTCTTTCCGCAAATCTTTCTTTTCGCTGGCACTTAGCGTAGACTTGTCAATTGCTTTTATTTCATTGAGTCTGGCCACCAGTGTTTCGGATTTGGAAGGTGTGGTGACGGTAGTGACCGTCACGAAAAGTGGAACTGGATTGGTGCTTGCTTTGATTTGCATAGGAGCAAAAGAAAACAGCAAGAAAGCTGCGGTTATGCAGAGTGCTGATTTTTTCATTGTAATAATTTTTAATTGCGAACAAATTTTCACCATGCAAAGGTCAGCGTCTCTAACTTTACAGCGTTACACAATTATATAGAAACGTTACATGATTCACACATTCTTCTTAGGCTCTCCCTACATACCAATTTAACCCCTTCTCCATCTTTTTAAAATTTAAAATGGAAGTGATGATTTTTTCAATACGCAAGAAAGCCGTCTCGCTTTTTACCACATAATCAATGGCTTTGTTTTGAACGGAATTTATTGCCACATCTACATTATCCTGGGAAGAAAGCATTACGACCTGAATGTTCCGATTGTATATCTTAATCTTGTTCAATGTTTCTATTCCATTCATAGCGTTTTTGTCCATACCATCCAGATGATAATCTAAAATAATTACATCCGGGTTGTTAGAAATGCTTTCCATACAGCGTTCGCCAGAGGCATAAGTTTCAATGGTAAATTCTGGATGCTGGAGGAATTCTATTTCCATTAGTTTTAAAAAAAGCGCGTCGTCATCTACCAAGAACAGCTTCAATTTACCCTCGTCTTTCATCCAATATTATTTTATATTTATTGAGCTCTTCGGCCAGTTCCGTGCAGGCCTGCGAACAAACGCTTTCAATCTGTAAGACCATGTCGCCTATCCCATCTTCTTCTTGTTGCGTACGGGCATATTCTTGTACTTTTTTTGCCATGTTTTCAAAATCCGAGCTAATGCCCACAATTGAAAATGAGGGCAACATTTTATGCACGGCTGCATGCAATGAAATCCAGTTTTTGTCCTGAAGGCCCTGTTTCATTGCACTGATAAGGGGTGGAGTTTGTTCCAAATAAAGGGAGATCATTTCGATCATTAAACTTGGGTTGGATTTTGTGCGGTGAGCCAAATAGTCCAGGTCAATACATTTTTGTTTTACAACCTGGCCACGCTCTATGTCTGTAAGTGGTTTGGGAAATGCTGGCTTCTTCACCAAAGAAACGATTTTATTGTACAACAATTTTTCATCAACGGGCTTGGCGATGTAATCATTCATGCCCACCGCCTTGCATTTTGCCAAATCAACGGTGGTTACATCGGCTGTTAAAGCAATGATGGGAATGGTTGATTTCATCGTGTTTCGGATGTATTCCGTGGCTTCAAAGCCATTCATTTCGGGCATTTGCAAGTCCATCAAAATAATATCGTAATTCTTTGACTGTAGTTTCTCGACCGCCAATTTTCCGTTGGCAGCAATATCGCGTTCAAACCCAAAATCATCCAGGAGTGTTTTCATCAACAATTGGTTGAGCGCAATGTCTTCTACGACCAACACACTTATATTTTTGACTTCTGTATCTGGCTCCACGACGTCTGTCTCAAATGCTGCCTTCTCTTTTGTTTTTTTGAAAGGCAGCGTAAAACTAAATGTAGAGCCTTCGTCAATTTTACTTTTTACGTGGATAGTGCCACCTTGTGGCTCTACCAATTGTTTGACAATAGCAAGCCCCAGTCCCGTCCCCCCAAACAGCCGTGAGGTGCCGCTAGTTGCCTGTTGAAAATTCTCAAAAATCCTTTCTATTTTGGCAGCGGTTATTCCAATTCCAGTATCCGAAACGGCAAATTCAATGACTGCGGTTTCTTCATCTTCTTCCAGCAATCGAACATTTACCGTAATGCGTCCTTCTGAGGTGAATTTTACCGCGTTGCTCACTAAATTCAATATAATTTGGTGCAAGCGAACGGGATCGCCCACCAACACCTCTGGAATTCTGGGGTCATACTCATTGACCAATTCTAAATTCTTTTCTTGGATTTTTGTCTCAAATAAATGCAGCATGGCCGATATAGACATGGCCAACTTGAAGGGCGTTTCTTCAAAGGTCATCTTTCCCGCATCTACTTTTGCCAGATCGAGTATGTCGTTGATAAGCACAATCAATGCGTCGCCACTTATTTTTATGGCGGTCAAATATTCTTTTTGTTTTGAGCTCAGGTCTGTTTTCAACACCACTTTTGTAAACCCGATAATCGCATTCATAGGGGTGCGAATTTCGTGGCTCATGTTCGACAAAAATTGCTGTTTTGCCTTCACGGCATCGTTGGCTATTATGGTGGCACTTTCGGCTTTCGCTTTCGCTTCTTCCGCAATTCCAGTTGCCAGCTCAGCAAATACTTTTGCTTCTGTCAATTCTTTCTCAATTCTTTTTTGTTCGGTGATATCTCGTGCCACTACCACTGCCCCCAGCACATTTCCCTTATCATCTTTATAAACAGACCCATTGAACAATACATCAGTGAGTTTGTGTTCGAGTATCGTCAATGGATAATCTACC
>JANMME010000893.1:0-3815 GCA_031373015.1 Saprospiraceae bacterium | reverse complement strand
AGACCTCGGAGGTTTTCGAAAACCTCCGAGGTCTCCAATCCGTGCTATCACTAAATATCAAAAACAAACCCTTCATTCACGAATTGCCCGTATTTTTCGCGGTCGAATTGGTAGAGTTTGGCAGGTCGGTGGGCCACGCCTTCTTGCATTTCGGGGCATTCCACAAGCAGGTTCATAGAGAGTATTTTTTTTCGAAAGTTGCGCTTGTCGAGCCTTTTGGGCAACCGAAGCACGGAATCGTAAAGTTGCTGAAGCTCAGTCAGCGTGAATTTTGGCGGAAGCAACTCAAAGCCAATCGGGGCGGTGCGCACCTTGCGTTTGAGCCGCCGAAGGCAACTTTCGAGAATTTCGTTGTGATCAAAAGCCAGATCGCCCACTTCATCAATGCTATGCCATTTGGCCGACTGGGCGAAGGATGCTGGCGTGAGGGTATAGTTGCTGATCTTGATAAGTGTGATGTAGGCAACGGTGATAACGCGGCCTAGCGGATGGCGGTTGACGGCGCCAAAGGTTTTGACCTGTTCGAGGTACACCCCGCGCAAACCGGTCAGTTGTTCAAGCACGCGCTCGGCAGCCGTGTTGAGGTCTTCGTTAGGATAGACCAAATCACCGGGCAATGCCCATTTGTCCTTAAAAGGGGCTTGCCCGCGCTGGATGAGCAGCACTTTCAAGTCTCCACCGTCAAAGCCAAAAATAACGTTGTCAACGGAGAACGCAGATTTAAAAAAAGACCCAACTTCGCCGGTAGTATCCATATACGCAGGTTGTTTTCGCGGCCAAAAGTAGAACTTATTGTCATTTGCACACCAAACCCTTTGAATGGATTTTTTTGTCCCTGTTGGACGAATTTTTACAGAAAGAAAGCTATGCTTGAAATCAAATCAAATTTTTTGAAATGATCGTACATTTGGGGGGCGTACCTTTGCCCGATTTCTAATCCTCCCCCATTAGGTAAAAGAGTTGCACCTTGTCGCCAATAAAAGATCCATTCTGAAAAACTTCAAGCCGGTTCATACTATGCAGATTGATATCCCAGCCCACATCGAAAAACTTCTTTTCTTGCACGATGCGCTTGTTATTCCCGGTTTAGGGGGGTTTACAGCCACACGTACGCCAGCCTCTACCGACTATGTAGGTGGCACTGTTAACCCCCCGGCAAAGACCCTCGCTTTTAGTGAAAACCTAACGGTTGACGATGGTCTGCTTACGGCTGACATCGCCAATGCCCATGGCCTTTCGACAGAAGATGCGGGCCGTACACTGGAAGAATTTGTGGAAAAAATGCGCGACTTGCTCAATCAGCGCGAAATCGTGACATTGCCCGGCGTGGGCAGACTCTACAAAAACTACGTCCAGAAAATTCAGTTCCTGCCCGATGCCACCAATTTCAATGCGGCCGCTTATGGCTTGCCGCCCTTGCAATTTTCGCCCATTGCTCGCTCGCGAGAGGTAGAACCCGCCCCCAGTTTCTCGGATTCCACCAGCAACGTGTACAGCCCCTCCCCGCCCCCCACAGCCCCCCCTATGCCCGAGCCGACTTATGCCCTAGAGCGGTCTGGCGGTGGCTCAAATGCTGGTACTGCCTTGGGCATCTTTTTGTTGTTGGCTGCCCTGACTGCTGGCATTTGGTATTGGCAACACCGGAAAAAAGCAGCAGAACTCGAGCAAAACCAAGAATCCAATATCGCAAAAACAGAACAACCCGCTAAAGATGAAAAATCTAAGACGGAGGCTCCTCCGACAGAGGACAGCGCGGTTGCCCCGGTAGAAGACCCCGATAAAGCTGCACAAGAATCCCTCGAAGCAAAGGAAAAAGCGGCCCGTGAAAAAGTAACCCTGGCCCGAAACGGACGCGAGTGCATCCTCATCGTGGCATCGCTCTCGGATAAAAACAATGCTGAAAAACTCCGCAAACTGCTCACCGAGGAGCAATATGAGGAATACTACCAACAGGTTGGGAAAAAGCACATTGTAGGCATCCGTTTTTTCTATCTCAAGCCAGCAGAAATTGAGGAAAAAAAGACGGCGCTTATGGCGCTCACTGGGGTGAATTTTATTGCAGTGAAGAAGAAGTGAGGGGTTGAGGGTTGAGGGTTGAGCCCATGCTAAACCCTAAACTATCAACCCTAAACCCTACCTCACCACCGTCACATCCCCTTCCGCCCGCCAGGTCTGCGTTGCTCCATAGAGTTCGGCATCCCATTCCAAACGCCAGATGTACACCCCGTTCATCGCGTCTTTGCCGCGCGTGCGGCCATCCCAAGTTGGCTCTGGGTCGTCAGCCGCAAAAACGAGGCTTCCCCAGCGGTCATACACTTCCAGCCGGAAACGCAACCAGCGGCAGGGCAAGAATGCATGCCATGCGTCATTGTCCCCATCGTCGTTGGGCGAAAACACATTGGGAACGAAGAGGTTGCAAACTTTGCAAGTGAAAAAACGGACTTCAACACTGTCTTCAAAAACACAATATTCCGTCTCGCCCCGAAGCGTATAAATGCCCGGTTCTGTGACCTCAATGCTCGGTTGTTGACTGCCATTGCTCCATTCCCAGGTCAGAAGATCGCGAGGGTGTTCGAGGCGTAGTGCATCGTCGTAACAAAGGGTAGTATCTGGGCGCAGCACGGGAGGGTTGGCAACAGAAACTGTCACGAGAGCCGTGTCGCCAAGGCATTCGCTGGTGGGAGAAAAAATGTAGGCGTACACCCCCGCGCTGTCTTTCCCGGGGTCAAAATATCCCGGCCCGATGGAAGGCATAGGTTCCCAATGACCACCAAGGTCAGGGAAGCCTGTAAGCACATTAAAAAGATTAAAGGGAGTGGTGTTGGAACATACGGTTGTATCGCCCGCCATTCCGGCACTCGGCGGCGTGAAAATGGGCAAGTGGGCACGTTGTTTTCCCGCTTCACCACAGCCCGCATACACCTTAAATTCCACTTGCCGAACCCCTTGCAAAGAGTGAACAGAAGCGTCGAGATACGTCAGCATTTGGATAGCAGCCAAAAAATCGAGGGGTGAAGCATTGCCGAGGCTAATGATGGTGATAAGGATGGGGCTGTACTGAACGACCTTCAGATTGAGTGGAAATCCATTCAGCATAATCTCCTCAAAATCGTTGGCATTCAACAAAGTAACCGAAATGGAGTCAATTGGCCCTTCGGAAGTCAACACTGGGTCATTGCCCACGACGGGGCTATGGGCAAAACAAGAGGTATCGGCACGGTAATCTCCATTCGTCGGGCCTGAGCTATTGTCGGCATCGAGGTCGAAATGGAAATTGCTTTCCAGCATCACATTGTCGAGGCCTCCGGAATCCACTGCAAAGTGGTGAAACTCACCGCGTATGCGCAGGCTGCTGATGTCTGAAAGCACCTGCTTGAACTGTGCTTGGCTGGGCACCAATCCGTTGGTTGTGTTGATGCGCCACCCTGCGTCTTCGCGGAGAAAGAGGTCGTAGTGCGTCCAGCTGGGGTTGGGCAGTACGGGATGGTCGAATACCAGGGTAAGCCCGCCGCCTTTCATTTCCACGTCCGCGTAAGTGTTGGGGTTGGAGTGGTCGTCGGCAAATTGGTCATAGCGGAGGAATTTGCCATAGGCATCACATTTAGGCCCGAGGAACTTTGCCGGCGCGATAAAATACCAGGTGCCGCCGGTGGAGGCATCGGTCATTTGAATGTGCCCGCCGGGGTTGCCGCCGGAGGAAAACCAGTAAGCAGAGGTGCTTACCGGGTCGCCATCGCACATCCAGCCTTCGTTGTCGAAATCGAAGGTGGATATTTGGGCGGTTACAGATAAATTACAGCAGAGGAGGCAAAGGG
>JANMME010000885.1:0-2427 GCA_031373015.1 Saprospiraceae bacterium | reverse complement strand
CCTAGTGGCAGCAGATGGCTTGGAGGATGATGAATACGGTGCTTCTTATCTTAGTTACGATGACCTGAGCGCTTACCTGGCCCGTTGCAAGGCCAAACACCTGTTGCTTGCACTCGATGCCTGCCATTCAGGGGCATTTGGTACGCACAACCGTTTAAAGCCTGATGCCCCAGCCTACAACCAATCTGATGATTGCATGCAGCGCGTTAGCAAGATGTTCCTTTACAATGGGCGGCAGTATTGCTCCTCTGGCAATAAAGACGCTAAGACGCCAGCTAAGTCGCTTTTTGCTGCTCGTCTGCTTGAGGCTTTGCGCACAGGCGGGGAGGATGGCCTCGTACGCTTTGAGGACCTCGAACTCGCTTTGAGCAAAGTAGATAATCCCAGGCCGGAAAGCGGTTCTTTTAATGGCCATGAGCCGGGAGGCGATTTTGTGTTTGTGCGGAAAAATGGTTGTGTCACTGCCCCAAATAATAGAAGTTATGCAGTCAACCATAATCCGCAGAGGGACACTTTTGTCGTTAAGGATACGGTTTTCGTTAATTTTTCCCCAAGAGATTTAGTGTCCAATCCTGCCGATGCGTACAAGGACTTGCCCTCCAAAATTGGCAACATACCGATCGACTATCAAAAAAAAGTAGTGGTTAAAAACAGCGAAGTGACGATTTACCCTTATGACCATGACAAGGAGGACGGCGATATCGTTTCCATCAACGTCAACGGCGTTTGGGTGCGCGATAAGTACGAATTGAAAAACAGAAAATCCAACCCTTCCGAATTTTTGCTTATAAAGTGTTCTTTGAACCCAGGAGGCAACAATTATTTCGTTTCAAGGGCATGGAATGAAGGAACCATGCAGCCCAACACCTTGACGATTGAGATTGACGATGGGAAATCCGTGCAAAAAGTGCACATCAATTCCAAGGTCGGGCTTAGTGGCGGCATCAGGATCGTTTGTGATCAATGAGCAAACTACTTGGGCAGGTTTGGTTTAATCGCAGACCACAAATTACAGCAGTGAAAAAGGAACTAATTGTTCATTCAACGAGTGTCATCCCGAACGCAGTGAGGGAACTGCGTATGGTAAGGATGAAAACACCCACTCCGCGCTTGCGCAGATCCCTCACTGCGTTCGGGATGACACTCGATGAACGGATAATACCAAATTTCTTGGGCCGAATTTCACCTTTATGGGCCTCCATTCAGTAGTTCGTCAATGACAACCATCATGCCTAAGAAAAACGATTTTTTGCGATTCATCCAGTTTGCCTGCTGCATCATGGGATATACAAGCGTCATTTCCGAGATGTCTTGCAATGGGTCAAAAAGCTCGTCAGCTGAAATCTGGTATGAACGTTTGCCCGCATGCCCTTGCGAGAACCCGGATAAAAATGGCATTGTTGTAAATGACGGCTGGGCCAAAGATGTAGGCAACATCAAAAAGTACCATGCCGGCGCCAGCGAAAGTTTCAGGTCTTACCCAGCAATAAAAACAAGTGAAGGGCTGTCCGGGCAGCAGTGTTGTTATGGAGCAGATGGACGATTGATTACGGGAGGCAGTGCAGCGGGTACACCCGACAAAGTAAGTACCTGCAAAGGTGAAGACACCAAAGGCATGATGGACACAGATTATGGCAGTTTATGGGGGCACTATGTCAAAGATGTGCGTCCCTGGGATCGCTTTGGAGGGGAGAAGGGCGGATGGGTTCAATACAACCAATTGTGGCCACCCAACAACAAAAATGGATGTGATTCAAATGTGATTACAAAATAATTTTATGGCTGACGATCAAAATTCATCCACGAAAAGCAAGAATACGCTTCAAAATTCAAGCGTAGAGGCAGGGGAAAACGTGCATATTGGGGATGTAAATGTAAACATCAATTTGCCTGGGAAAAAGCCTGGGAATTTCCGCAAATTAGCCTTGAGGGTGAGTCTTTTCATTTTTATCACATTCGGTATAACATGGGTAGGGTATAAGGTTGTTTTTCCGCAACTAAGCACGAAAAAGGAACCTCTCGACACTCAAACCCAAAAACCGGAAGAAATTCGAAGCCTGGCGAAACCCTCAGAATATAAGGCAGGCAGGCAAATCAACAATAGTGTCGCCGGAAACGCTACCTGCGAAGGGGAAGGCATTAAAGGTATCACCATAACTGCTGAAAGCGGAGAGAAGGCAACAACCGACGAGAACGGGCATTTTCAGATGACGCTTAAAAGCGAGATACAAATTGAAAGGGTGCGATTATATTTTAATGATCCATCTGGCAAGTACGATATTCCATCCGATCTTACTTTTAATGTGCCCAAATCGAATATCCCGATCCGCCTAGAAAAGAAAATAAATGGAGAATAATCTTAATAAACTCAATTTTGCAGAATATTGATTTTCATATAATTACATCAATTTTAAATGATACCTAACC
>JANMME010000148.1:0-4281 GCA_031373015.1 Saprospiraceae bacterium | reverse complement strand
CCCCTCTTAATCTGCTCGCGTCGCGCTATTCACCCAATCAAATTTTTTGAGCGCCAGCAAGGCCTGTTGCAAATGGTCGGTATTTGCCACCACCATGGCCACGCGTCCCTCAAAATACCCGCCTTCGCCAGAGATGGAGAACGAACGGATGTTGATGCCCAAATCGGCGAGGGTATTGGTGAGCTGGCTGATGACCCCTGAGCCTATATCTATGCCATTGATGACAATTTCAGCCAGAAAGTCGTTTTTGGAGATATTGCCCCATTCGGCGCGTAGGATTCGATGGGCGTGTTGAGCGTAAAGATTTCCAGCATTAGGGCATGCTGCGCGATGGATTTTAACCCCGCCCTGCACGAGTACAAACCCAAAAATATCATCGCCCGCAACGGGATTGCAACAACCGGCAAAAGAGTATTTGTACAAGTTACCTGGCTCGCCATTGAGATACACTTCCGGCTTGTTTACGGATTTGGTATTCACCAACGGCGCCTTGGGCCTACCGGGTGGCCTTTCTGTAAGCACTTGTTTTTCAACAAGATAAATGCCATCAGCGCGGAATTGCTTACTGATTTTCCGTAGATCCACTTGCTCCAAATAGATGGCGCTCAGAAATTCCATGCGGTTGGGGAAACCATAGAATTTAGCAAGCAAATCGCAGTTTTCCTCCACCGGGACTTTGAAGGCATTGAGTTTGCGTTCCAGAATTTCTTTGCCGTATGAGGCCTGCTCCCGTTTCACGTCTTTGAGGGCGGAGCGGATTCGGTTTTTGGCTTTGGAGGTGACAACAAACTGAAGCCAATCTTCACTCGGCTTTTGGTTTTTATCGGTGATGATCTCTACCTGATCGCCATTTTCAAGGCGGTAGGTAAAGGGCACAATGCGGTTGTTCACACGCACTACGCGGCACGTGCAGCCAATGTCGGAGTG
The DNA here is from genome assembly GCA_031373015.1 of Saprospiraceae bacterium. Lineage (GTDB taxonomy): Bacteria > Bacteroidota > Bacteroidia > Chitinophagales > Saprospiraceae > M3007. Next base: position 3,354 of record JANMME010000148.1, on the reverse strand, counting down.
GATGCTGAAGGCGAAATCTAAAGCAGTAGCACCTTCGGGCAGGATTTTCATCGCCCCTTTGGGCGTGAATACATGGACTTCTTCCGCAAAAAGGTTGCTTTGGAAGTCCGCCAAGAACTCTACGGCGTTGCCAGATTCTTCGTTTTCGAGTGATTCTCGCACCTGTCCCAGCCAGTTTTCGTAATTGTTGGCACGGGTAGTGCCGGCCCCTTCAATGCCCTTGTATTTCCAGTGGGCTGCAAAGCCTCGTTCCGCAATGTCGTCCATGCGTTTGGAGCGGATCTGAACCTCCACGTAGCGGCCTCCTGGCCCCACCACAGTAGCGTGCAGGGATTCATAGCCATTGGCCTTGGGAATAGAAATCCAGTCTTTGATCCGTTGTGTTATGGGTGCGTATGTATCTGTTACGATGGAATAAACCTGCCAGCAAGCACTTTTTTCTTGTTCGGCCTTCACATCCAGCACGATGCGTACGGCGAAGAGGTCGTAGATATCCTCAAAAGGGACGTGCTTGGTTTTGATCTTGTTGTAAATCGAAAATATACTTTTGGGCCGCCCGACGATCTCAAAGGGAATGCCGAGTTCTTTCAAGGATTTTTCAAGGGGTTGCGTAAACTCATCAATGTAGGCTTGGCGGGCACGCTTGGACTCGGAAAGTTTGGAGGCGATTTCGTGGTAAACCTCCCGGTGCGTGATTTTGAAACAGATGTCCTGAAATTCGTTCTTAATGGCATACAGTCCCAAACGGTGCGCCAGCGGGGTATAGATAAAAGTGGTTTCTGCAGCGATTTTGAGTTGCTTGTGCTGGGCCATGCTTTTGATGGTGCGCAGGTTGTGCAGCCGGTCGGCCATTTTGATGAGTACCACCCGGACATCAAACAGCATGGCTTTCAATACCTTGGAGAGGTTTTCGGCCTGTGGGCTTTCTGAATCGTGGAGGCCGTCGAGTTTGGTGAGCCCGTCCACGATGCGGGCGATTTTGTCGCCAAACTGTTCATGGATTTCTTTGAGGCTCACATGGGTGTCTTCCACTACATCGTGCAAAAGGGCGCAAATAACGGCTGTTGGGCCGAGGCCGATTTCTTCCACACATATACGCGCCACCTCGATGGGGTGGGTGATGTACGGTTCGCCGGACTTTCTGCGCTGAGTCTGGTGGGCTTTTGCGGCAAGTTCAAATGCAGCCCGGATATTGTTGTGGTCTTCAACGTTGAGATTGGTTTTTAGGGATTTGAGCAAATTGCGATAAGAGCGCGATATGAGCACACGATCTTCTTCCCCACCTGGAATGGCGGGCGATTCGTGTGCCTCAAGCGCGTGGTTGTCATGTTGTAAAGAGGCTCCTTCTTTTGTAGTACTTAGCTTGGGTTCGTATTCTTTCATAATCTGCGTTCACAAAGATAGGGACGCAGGTTTGATTTTTGTCAAAACCAGTCAATCTGCCTTTTTCCACACATTATTCTCCAAATTAACATCTGCCATGCGGTGCGTAGGATCAATCTCCACCTTGGCCACTTTCTTCATTTTCTCGGGTATCTCAAACTCGTATGTCGGGTCTACCCAACGGTGGTCGGGCAACACAGTGCGCTCTGTCTTGTTTTCTGCAGGTTTTTCGCCGCGCATTCCTTCGAGGGGAGCGTAAAAAATCTCTTGGTCGCCATCGGTATAGGTCACCACAATATCCAGTGGCATGGCTATATGCCCGATGCGCTCGATGATGACTTTGGTATCTTTACGGCCTTCTCTTTCCACCGATTTTACCGCGTAATCAATCGTGTTGACGGTGTTCACCCAATCCTCTTTGTACCAGTCCAGCTCGAGGCCGCTTTCTTTTTCAAACGAGCGGGTCACGTCATTTGCATTGGGGTGTTTGAATTTCCATTCATTGAAATAACGCAGCAAACCCTTTTCAAAGGCTTGTTTCCCAACAATATATTCCATTTGAAGGAGAAAGACCGCGCCCTTCACATAGGACGCCAAACTATAGGCGTAGTTGGTATTGAAATGATCGGCATGTGTGGTTAAGGGTTCTTCAACCCCGCTGGTGGCGAGGGCTTGGTAGCCGGATAGTGCGCCTTCATAAGGGTTTTCTTCCGCTGTTTTTCCGGGAAGCAGGCCCTCGCGAGCGAGTTCGTTCATCACAAGGTCTTCAGCGAAGGAGGTAAAGCCCTCATCCATCCAGCCTGCCAGGCTTTCGTTGCTGCCCAGCACCATTTGGTACCAGGAGTGGAGTTGTTCGTGCACGGCCACACCGACAAGCGAATTCAGTCCGCGGTTGCCCGTGATGAGTGTGGCGAGTGGGTATTCCATGCCGCCGTCGCCCCCTTGAATAAAGCAGTATTCGCGGTAAGGGTATTTTCCAAAATGTTGATTCATAATGGTTCTGGCGCGGTTCATTATGCCAGGGAGTTTGCCCCAGGCCTCGTCATAACCCTTGCCTTTTTGCCAAAAAAAACGCATGATAGAGCCATCGTCGGCTACGATGGAAGTCTGCTTATAATCGCGGTCGGCGGTCCAAACAAAGTCGTGGACGTTTGGGGTTTTAAAATGCCAAAGGAGTTTTTCGCCTGTAGGAAGGTTAAGAGTGGCCCCTTGGCTTTCATAGCCATAGCCCACTTCTTGTGCGTTTTGAAGGTAGCCCCCTGCCGCTACCATGTAGTTTTTGTCAATGGAAATCTTGACGTCGAAGTCACCCCACACGCCGTAAAATTCACGGGCGATGTACGGGTTGGCGTGCCAGCCTTGCTCGTCGTACTCACAGAGCTTTGGATACCACTGTGCCATGGAATATTCGATGCCCTCGCGGCTGTCGCGACCATTTCGGCGCACTTGAAGGGGGACCTGTGCGTCCCAATCCATATCAAAGTTTGTGGTCACACCGGGTAGAATTGGCTCGGTCAGGGTAGCTTCCAAGATGGTCTCATTACTGAGGAACTTTATGGCTTTCCCGTTGTGATTCAGCGAATTGACTTTTATCCAACCCTGTTCTTCAGGCTTCAACGTGGAGATACGGTCGCCTACGCGCGTATCCGGGTCTAGGATGGTGCGGGACCGCACATCCATCATGCTGCCGGGCTGGAAGGCGTTGAAATACAGGTGCCAAAACACCTTGTAAAGCGTATCGGGGCTGTTGTTGGTATAGGCCAGCAGGAGTGTGCCGTGGTATTGGTGTTTGGACGCGTCCATATCTGCATTGATTTGATAATCAACGTGTTGTTGCCAGCGTTGGGCATGAGAGACTAGTGAAAGACAGAGTAGTGAAATAAAGAGGAGGATGCGCATGATGTAGTTTTTTAACGTTGGCGAGGTAGTTTGGCGTAGGGAGACCTCGGAGGTTTTCAAAAACCTCCGAGG
>JANMME010000217.1:0-8676 GCA_031373015.1 Saprospiraceae bacterium | reverse complement strand
TGTCATCCGTGTTCCACCCCGTTCCATTTTTTGTCATGTCATAGCGGGATGTTACATTTGAGCCAGCATTCCAAAAAACTTCCTGAAATTTGCCTTTCCTTTTATTCCTTCACAACTCGCCTTTCCCGTATCATGTTGTACCAACTCTTTCAATCTACGCTCAGTGAAAGCGATTTCAACGAGCTCCTCCAACTTACTTTCACCGAACACGAACGCGCGATGATGCTCGAACGCTGGCGTATATTCGAGGCTTTCGACCGGGGTTGCTCGCAGCGGGAGGTGGCCCGGGAAGTGCCCTGCAGTATTGTTACGGCTACGCGTGGGGCTAAAGTTTATCGGGAGAATAAGGAGAGTGTGAAGAAGCATTTGGAGCGGTGGAGGGGCTGAGTGTTCCTGACTTGGCATCAAGCGGTCTGTGAACAAAATCATCGGGGATCAATCCTGATCCTAGTAAGGAAACAAAAAAATGGCGAATACTAAAAACGAAATATCGCTCCGTACAGCAGCGCTCATCGCAGGGTTGTCTATTCTTGCAATGGTGATAGCCGCCCCCTTTGCTGAACTTTATGTGTTCCCCAAGCTGATCGTTCGGGGAAATGCAGCGGAGACCACTCAGAATCTTCTGACCAATAAAGCACTGTTTCGGGCCGGTATAATGGGCTTTCTGATCACCTTTACCTGCGACCTGTTGGCGACCTGGGCGCTGTATATCTTACTAAAGCCAGTCAATCAAAGCCTTTCGCTATTGACCGCGTGGTTTAGGTTGGTTTATACCGTTATCGCCTTGGTTGCACTTGCTAATCTTTTTACCATCTTGCGACTATTGAATAGTCCGGCATCCTTGGCAGCCTTTGAACCGGTTGATCTGAATATGCAAGTTCAGGGTTATATCAATGCATTTAAAGGAAGCTGGTATTTTGGGCTTTTATTTTTTGCGATTCATCTTTGCCTCCTTGGTTTTTTGGTTTTCAAGTCGAACTACATTCCCAAAATACTTGGCGTATTACTGATTATTTCAGGCTTAGGCTACATGACAACCACTTTAAATCCATTGCTATTCCCCGAAGTTAATACAGATTTTGCCCAATTCACCTTTTATGGGGAATTGATTTTTATGTTGTGGTTGATCATTAGGGGTTCAAGGATTCCGGAACCGAGCCATTAGAGCCAGGCACAGCACCCATGAATAAAAAACTTGCGGCTATAATCTCTGTTATTGGGCATCCCCTTTTAACACTTTCCATTTTCACCATCATCGCATCCTTTGCATACGAAGATTATCAAAGTGCCTTATGGCATTCCTCGTTCGTTTTAGCCGGCGTTTTTGTACCCCTCACGCTCAAAATGTATCTGGGTTTTAAAAGCGGAGCATATTCAAATTTTGATGTCTCTAATAAAAGCCAGCGGCAGTCGTGGTATGTTTTTGCTATCCTTGTTTTGCTGATCGTGGTGATTGTTTTATTTTTGACGGGGCAAGCTCGGCAATTAAAATTTTCAGTGCTGTTTTCTTTGATACTTTTGGTTGTGTCCAAGATCGTAAATTATGGCATCAAAAGTTCTTTGCATGTTTCATTTAATGTGTTCCTGTCTTTTCTCATCCTTCCCATGAGTTTGCCGGCGGGCATATTCTTTCTTGGTTTTACAGTGCTTGTCGCATGGGCGAGATTAGTTCAAAAACGACATACAATGAAGGAGATCATAGCAGGGGCAATGATCGGATTGGTCATTGGGATAATCTCGTTGTACATCATCCAACGGAGTTGCACTTGGTGACAGCACCAACCGTGGCAAAAAATAAAACTCTAATGCCGTCCAAGTAATTCATTTGCAATAAATAATCATCAAATTTGTATCTCACTGAAATGAAATCAAAATTAACCACAACGGCCTTTCTTTTTTTGTTCTCACTTAATTGCTTTTCCCAAAGTTGGATCAAGGAAATGCAAAAGCCTGACCCCAATTTTTTCAGCATAAAGAAAAAAGCTGACTCCTATTTCAAAGATGAAATACGCAAGTTAAACTATCAGAACAAACATGCCAAATTGAACGCTGAAAAAGCGGATGAAGATGAAGGCGTTGAAGGTTACGGCATTTATAAAAGGTGGGAAAAGTTTTGGCAACCGCGGGTAAATGCCGACGGGAGCTTCCCGGATCCCGATGCTGTGTACTACAACATGCAGGCGTGGCGGCAAAAAAACAAGCAAAACATCATGGAAACACAGGGTTCATGGGAGCCTCTTGGCCCATTTGATCCTGTTACAGGCAACAATCAGAATGCTGGTGTGGGTCGTATAAACGGAATGGCAGTAAACCCCTTAAACGAAAACGAAATATACGCCTGTGCCCCAACGGGAGGGATTTGGAAATCAACAACCGGTGGCAATAATTTTACAACTACCACGGATGAACTTGCGGCAATAGGTTTTACAAGTATTGTGGTGGATTATACCAATCCCAATATTGTTTATGCCGCATCGGGAGAAGGCGATGGATCAATATTGGTGAGCTATAGCCTGGGTGTTTTAAAATCAACCGATGGTGGCTTTAGCTTCCATCCAACGGGCCTCGACTGGAAAAAGAAAAATGTGCGGCAAACACAAAAAATTGTAATGGACCCTGTTGACCATAATGTATTACTGGTAACCACCAACATTGGTATTTTCCGAACCACTGATGGAGGCACCAACTGGGCAGTGGTCAAACCAGGTCAAACACGCGATATTGAATTTCAACCGGGAAACAGCAACGTGGTATATGCCACCAGTGATAAATCTTTGTATCGCTCCATGGATAACGGGATTACATGGACTACTCTGACCGCTGGCCTTCCCGATCCCAGCAGCATCAACCGCCTCTCCATTGCGGTGACCCCGGCAAATCCAAACTTTGTGTATGCTATTGCAGGCGATGGATCAACCAGTGGTTTTTATGGTCTATACAGGAGCGATAACGCCGGTAATACCTTTTCTCTGAGAGCAACAGAACCGAATGTGATTGGCGGGGATGTTGATGGCACAGATATCGGTGGTTTTAGCTGGTACACTTTGGCCATTGCTGTAGACCCAACAGATGCTGAACATATTTTTACCGGAGGTATAAACATCTGGGAAAGTTATAATGGTGGAATAACTTTCAATTTAAATGCACATTGGTTTGACAATGATTTTAACTATGTGCATGCTGATATTCACTTTTTGGATTTTGTAGGGAATACACTTTTTTGCGGCAGCGATGGCGGCCTGTGGAAATCAACAGATTTCGGTGTTTCGTGGGCGGATCTGAGTGGCGGTATGCAGATCTCACAGTTCTATCGCTTGGCAGGCTCAGAGATCAATAACAGCTTAATTTATACAGGCGCTCAGGACAATGGCAGCTTTCGTTACAACGGATCGTGGAAAAAAGTACGTGGCGGTGATGGAATGGAACAAGCGATCAGTCCTATCAATATGAATATTGTTTTCAGCGAATCGCAAAACAATGGCTTAGCACGCAGCACCAATGGCGGCGCCAGTTTTGTTGAAATTACCAATGGCTTAACGGGTAGTGCTGACTGGAATACGCCTTTCCTGGTCAACAATTCGGGAGTGTTGTATGTTGGCCGGCAGGACATTTTCAAAAGTACGAATAACGGCTCATCTTATACACAAGTTACGAATGGCGGTATGGGTGTGCTTGAGTTTATGGCCCTTTGTAAATCAGCACAAGATGTGATGTATGCTACCAGTGGCAGCTCGATATATAAAATAGATCTTGCTTCTGGAGATGTGACCAATGTAACCAACGGCCTTTCCGGACCCATTAGCCATGTGGCTGTTTCTGATAATGACCCCAATAAGGTCTATGTTACCATTTCAGGGTTTTCAAGCAGCAAGATTTTCAGGAGTATCAATGGCGGATCAAGCTGGACGAATATTACAGCCAATTTGCCAAACATACCTGCGGTTTCCATCGCCGTTCAAAATGATTCGCTCGAAGGCATTTATCTTGGAACCGATGCAGGTGTTTTTTATCGCAATAACAACTTTACCAACTGGCAAAGTTTTATGAACGGATTGCCCAATGTTGTAATTGATGAGTTGGAAATAAATTATAGCGCCGGTAAAATTCGCACTGCCACTTATGGCCGTGGTTTGTGGGAATCGGATCTTTATGTTACTTCGCCACCTATTGCCGATTTTACGGAAGACCGCAGCATCATCTGCCCCGGACAAACAGTAACGTTTACCGATATCAGTTCTGAAGGCCCTACTTCACGTGAATGGACATTTCCCGGCGGGACACCCTCAACCGCAACAGGCAGCACCGTGACCGTTACCTATCCAGCCTTGGGGGTATACGATGTTTCCTTAACCTCAAGCAATGCAGCAGGTACAGACAGCACCTCTAAAACACAACTTATCCATGTTAACTACAATCAGCAATCATTGCCACTAACGGAGGGTTTCGAAACAGGTACCATTCCTTCGGGTTGGAATGTTTTGAATCCAAGTGAGGATTTGTCCGTCTGGCAGCTGGCCAATATTGGAGGTTTTGGCACAAGTGAGCATTCTTACGTTGCTCAGAATTTTGATGCAGAATCTAAGGGAATCGTTACAAATCTGCTTACACAGAATTACGACTTAAGCACCTTAAGCAAGCTCAATCTTGTTTTTGATGTGGCTTATGCCAAAAAAAGCGTAACGCTCAACGATTCTTTAAAGGCGGAAATTTCAACAGATTGTGGCGACAGCTGGACGACCCTTTATAAAAAAGGGGGCAACGCATTAAGGACAACAAACACTTTTTATGCGAACAGCCGGTTTGTACCCTTAGCATCGCAATGGAGAACCGAGACCGTTTCGCTTGCCGCATTTGCTTCACAACCGCAGGCATTGCTTAGTTTCAAGAACATTTCCGCCACAGGCAACAACATTTATATTGACAACATCAACATTGATATGGCAACGGGCATTGATGATGTTGAATTAAGCAATATTTCAGTGTCATTATCGCCAAATCCGGTGACCGATGTTTCAATACTAACTGTCAATACAGACTCAAAAAGTCGCAACAATTTTCTATTGGAGGTTTACAATGTGCTAGGCGAAAAAGTAAAAACCATACTTCCATCATCAAAATCGGCACTCACATTCCAAATCAAGAAAGACGATTTTATCAGGGGTGTTTATTTCTACGACCTCATTGAAAATGGGAATTCACGTGGCACTGGAAAGTTTGTTGTTCATTGATTTCATAGGTATGCTTAAGGGCACTAAGCCCTGGTGATCTTCGCCCCAATCGCATTCAGCCTGGCATCTATGTGCTGGTATCCCCGGTCAATCTGATGAACGTTGTGAATGATACTCTTGCCTTTGGCAGAAAGCGCCGCGATGAGCAGGGCTTGTCCCGCACGAATGTCCGGCGAGGTCATTTCGATGCCCCGAAGCTGATAACGGCGGTCAAGCCCGATGACCGTAGCCCGGTGCGGGTCGCAAAGGATGATCTGAGCGCCCATATCAATCAATTTATCCGTGAAGAACAGGCGACTTTCAAACATTTTCTGGTGTACGAGCACCGAGCCTCTCGCCTGGGTGGCTACGACCAAAACTATAGACATTAAATCTGGCGTAAAACCAGGCCAGGGCGCATCATAAATGGTGAGGATGGAGCCGTCTATGAAAGTCTGTATCTCGTAGTTTTCCTGTGCGGGAATATGAAGATCATCGCCTTTTATCTCGATCTGGATGCCCAGGCGCTCGAAGGTGTGGGGAATAATGCCCAAGTGCTCGACACCAGCATTCTTGATGGTGATATCACTCTGAGTCATGGCCGCCAGACCGATGAAAGAGCCGATTTCGATCATGTCGGGCAGGCAACGGTGCTCCGTGCCGCCGAGGTGTTCCACGCCTTCAATGTGGAGGAGGTTTGATCCCAGTCCGTCAATTTTGGCGCCCATGCGCTGGAGCATCCGGCAGAGTTGCTGTACGTAGGGCTCGCAAGCAGCGTTGTAAATCGTTGTTTTGCCCTTGGTAAGCACGGCGGTCATGAGTACGTTAGCCGTGCCCGTCACAGAGATTTCGTCCATGTGGAGATAACCGCCTTGCAGCCCACCTTTGGGTTGCTCGATATAGTAAATATCCTTTTCGTCGTCGTATTTAAATTCGGCGCCGAGTTTCTGGAAACCAAGGAAGTGGGTGTCCAAACGCCGCCGCCCGATTTTGTCGCCGCCGGGTTTGGGCAGTGTGGCACGCCCGAACCGGGCGAGCAAAGGGCCGATGAGCATCACCGAGCCGCGCAGCCGTCCGGCATCTTTCATAAATTCGTCGGAGCGCAGGTAGGCGATATCTACCGTGCCGGCACAAAAACGATAGGTGTCGGGCGCGAGCTGTTCCACCGTCACGCCAAACCCGCGCAGGAGTTCGATAAGTTTGTTCACGTCGAGGATATCCGGCACGTTCGAGATCGTAACCGGTTCGTCGGTGAGCAGCACGGCGCTGATGATCTGGAGTGCTTCGTTTTTGGCGCCTTGAGGCTGGAGTTCGCCATGGAGGGCTTGGCCGCCGATGACTTCAAAACTGTCGAGTTGCATGAAAATTGGGCTGTTTTGTGTGGGGGTTTAGGTGGTTAAGGCGGGCGAAGGTAGTGAGTGTGGAGGTTTCGTTTAAGGGGAACAGCGCTCAACTTGCCATTAATGGGATAACATCACATCCTCTTACTTTGTAGAAATTTTACTGCTCAAATCAAAAAGGAGATGGAACACCTCTGCCGTCTTGCCATTGATGGTATTGTGCTCGGAGCGGTAAGAAAACTCGAATCCCGAACGGATAGAGAAAAAGGTGAGCGGCTCGGTGAAACTGGCGATGCTGCCCTTTTGGCCGATTTCGTTGATGACTTCCACACAGGCAGGGATGTCGGTCGGGCTGACGATGTAGCCCAGCATCGCTGAGGTTTTGTGGACGCCTTTCCAAGTGTACTTTTCTTCCACGAACCGGCAAATGCCCTCCTTCACATACTGGGTATTAAGCGGCTTTCCTCCGTCAAGTCGTTTGCATTCGATGATATAGTCGGCTTTCGTCGTGTCAAAAGCACCTACGCGGTGGGTCATAATCACCCGAATATCGGAGTACCCAACTTGGCGGTACTGTTGGTCGTAAGCGGCAGGCTCCGGGACGAAACGATATTTTTTCAGGTCAAGCGCAGCCTGCATTTCGTCCTCTTCCAAAAAATCTTCTACCAGCCGTGCCGTGATGATGTCTTCGTTGTTTTCGAGGGTCGCGTATGTGTCTTCCAACATCATTTCAAAGGCTTGGATGATGCCATTGAGGATGCTCAACATAGGGCTTTGATAAGTGGTTTTGTCAAAAATCCCCACGTTGCGGTAGCCGTCCAAAGTCGTATCAATGTTGCCAGATGATGGGTTTTCCATAAGGTCAAAGGCGTTCGATGGCTTCGCCGAACTCGTAAGCGTCCAAGTAGGCAACGGCCTTGTGCCAGCACTTTTGCTCGTTCGGTTTGATGATGTAAAAAGCATTTTGCTCAAAGCCGCGCACGTCTTTCTGGACAAACAACTCGTCAGTGACCCGCTCGAAACTTTGGCCGAAAAACAGGTCGGCTATGGATTGGAAGGTCTGGTCTTTTTTGAAAACCACCGGCTCTTGCACCTGTTCGTCGGTGTTGTAGATGCGGACAGCGACGCAGTAGTCGGACTGGAAAATCTCGGCACCGAGGTGGTTCGTGAAGCGGGGCTTGAAATAGTCGAGGAAGACTTGGGCGTACTCGGTGAGCGAAGGGTCACTGGAGGCTACTTTCATGTGCGCTGGGCTGTATTCTTCTTTCCTGAAAATGGAGATGGAAACATCCTGCGCATATTGGAGCAAGGCTTTTTCTTCCTCGGAAAGTGAAAATGCTTTAACAACTTCTGCATCCAAAGCCTCCGCCAGATGCTGTTCTCGTGCTTTCAAATACAGTGTTTCCGTGCGTGGCAAATCACTTTTCTCAAAAATTTCCCGCTTGGTATTTTCAATTTGCTCGACTAAAAGGGAAATGCTGGAGGATTCTATAAAAGGGAAGCCAAAGGTCTCTTCATCGTGTGCCTCTTCTCTCTCCACGGCTGCTGAACTGCCTTTCATTAGCATACAATAAGCAAACAGGCTAGAATTCAACAATCCGGCAAAGTTTCGGAGCATCTCAACACCATCATTGGTTTTGGCTTTGACAGCCTTGACGGAACTGGTAAAGACTAATCTTTTGTAGCTGACCGCAGCGTATGACCGCAAATCACCCGAGATGCCGCCTGTAATTAGTAAAGTGGTAGGTGAGAAAACTTCCTTTGAAGGAAGGTGGCTTACTTCGTCGAGTTTCCAAGATTTGTGTTCGGGGTGAATAAAAAACTGTTGAAGCTCTTTGGGGTTTTTTCTTTGGGTATCCAAAAAATCCCAGCCTACGAGGTCAGAGGTATCTACCTTCTCTTTTTTATGCTTGTCCTTTCGTTTCAGTCCTTGTTTTGGGTCTAAAAAATCTTCTTTTCGGCGGCTTATTTCTGCCCCGATGGTAGGGTACCCGGATAGTCTTTTCAGAAAATGGAAATCCAGCACATTCCCATATACCAGCAATTTAAACAACCAGTCATACTCCAAAAACTGTCCCTGCGACACTGTTTTTCGGTCGTACTTTTCAAAAACAAAGCGTTTGAAAAGC